>JAJRQG010000157.1 GCA_024280395.1 Gammaproteobacteria bacterium
TATCACTTAAGGATATTGTTGCCATTAAATTTGTCATTACTTCTTCCTTTTGGTTCTTAAATGGAAGTGAATTGTTTTTAACATCATGAATATTCATAACTCCTGCATTATTAATTAATACATTCAAATGTGGAAATAGTTACATTAGGTTTTCAACCATATTTTTTATAGAATTCTCATTACTCACATCACATTGAATAATATTAAGATTGCTGTTTTTCTTTTTGGCATTATTTAATTTGTCAATATCTCTACCGCAAATGATTATTGTATTATTGTGAGATAGTTTGTTTGCAAAAGCAAGACCAATACCTGAACTTCCACCCGTAATTAAAATTGTTTGACCTTGTAGTTTCATATTAACTCCTTTATAAAGTGATATATATTTAATCCCGATAAAACAAGGATTGTAGACATGGTTAGCATTATTCCTGCAATGCGCCCAAAAGAAACCCCAACTGATGATGACAATCCTATGGCGTGTAAAACTCTGGCAATAACAGCAACTAAACCTATAATATGCAACAACACATTTGATCCTCCATTTACTTCATAAACCCCCATTAAAATTATCATTATTGGGATATATTCAATTGCATTAGCATGCACCCTCATTGCTTGTAATACGTCTTGATTACCATTATCTCCTATAACAACATTATTTGAGCGCCTTGCTTTGATAACTCTAAAGGTTAAAAATATCACTAACAAAGCCAAAAGTGAAGCATAAAAACTGGTTATAATTAACATTTTATTATTCCTCTTTTAATTTTTATAATTTCATCCATGGTAATAAATTCCCTATTTTTATCTAAGAATACATTTATTCGACTAAATAAATGTAACTAGTTAGTTATATTAATGAATAAAGTATCTTTTTCAAGCTATTTACAGCAATATTTAAAAAAATTATATTTTCTTGTGTTGAAATTCCTGAAAGCACAAAGTTTATATGTTTATAGTCATGACACTGATTGTTTTTAAGATTGCCAGTTTGTACCTGTATCAGTATGAAGGTTTAGCCATTTTGAATCAATCACCTTGCGCTCTAAATTTAACTTTTAAAATACCCATTTTTTTGGATTCACACCAGTCAATTATCCTAAAGCTTACCCCTTATTGAATCGCTTCATTAAACTTTACTCGGCACTTAAAAAATCTTCAATAAACCAAGCTGACAATTCATGGCGACCTTGCAAGCCGCTTTTGGCATAGATTGATGAGGCTTGTTGGCGGGCAGTTTTTTCTTTTGTGTCTCTTATGGTGGCGATTTCGTTAAAATTCATGCCTTTGAGCATTAACATAGCCACTTCTTGCTCGCTTTGAGACAGCCCCCAATCTTTAAACTGTTGTTGAATGACTTCCGAATATTGGTGACGAATTTCCTTGAACTGTTCAGTAATTTTTTTTACATTTGCTTCTGCTTCACTTAAAGAACTGGATAAGGAGTTTAAGGCTTTGGTTGTTCGACGCATATCCCAAATTAAATAGCCTGCTAACGAACCTGAAAAAAGCACTATCAAGGCTTCTTCTAAAATATGCCACAAAGGCACTTTTAAGGAAATATCAGTAATGACATCCAGTGTATTAAGAACCATTATTAGCAATAAGCAGGCAGCAATTATTTTATCTTTCATTTTCCAAGTTTGTATTAATTTCCCTTCATTTTACTGCTTTTAGTACAAATGCCCTATGGATATTTGGGTTTATTTTCGTCAATGAGACAATTGCCCGATTCATTGTATATTAGAAAACACTAATATTAGAATCCTATTTATTTGGAAAGTACCATCTCATGAAAAGTGTTATTCTATTTAGCTTAGTTTTTTGTACTTTTGTTAATGCCCAGGAAGATTATTCTTCTAATCGGTTGTTGGCTAAAAGCTTAAACCGACTGAATCCCGCTCAATTTGATTCAACCCAAGAAATCAATGAGGTTTCTTCGTGGTTGGTTGGGTTACCAACAACTGGATTTTCATTGTTACAAAGTGATAATAAGTTAGGGACTGATGAGTATGAATTAAGTCTTAACCTGCCCTTTAAATCACATGCACGTAAGCATTTGGATAAGCAATTGGCTGACCAAACACAGTCATTGCTTGCTATTACTCAACAAAATAAGGCGTTATTTGTTTCAGGTTTAATTCGTGAAACCATTTGGCACTACAAAATCGCCCTTAAAAAGCGTGATATTGAACAAAGCAAACTCGATTGGCTTAACAAACAAAAATCACTGTTAACTCGTTTAGTGCAATCAGGTGGTTCGAACTTGGATTTATTATTTGTGGGAAAACAGTTGTTGGATGCTCAAATCACCCTGTTAGAACTTAATCAACAAGCACAATTACGGCAAACCCAATTTCATGACATTACTGGTGTTTCTGAAGTACCATTAAGTTTTGTTGAGGATGGCGTTAAAGACGAAAACACAATCTTTACTCAACATCCTATGGTTAAACAATTACAATTATCCATGCAACAAGCTGATTTACAGTATCAACTCGCGGGCAAAGCCAGTAACCCGATTAATGTCTCTTTGACCGCACTGGATATTAGAGCCATAGGCGCCAATGACAGACAATACGGTGTGGGAATCCAAGTTCCAATTGGGTTGAGTAAAAGTAAGACTCAAGCAGATAGTTCTAACTACTTACAACAACAAAACAATTTATCAAACCAGTTGATTACTTTGGAGCGTAACTTTAAAACGCAATTTTCACAACTGAGTAATGAACATGATTTCCTGAACAAGAAACAAATCTTACTTGAACAACAAGCACTAAAGACCAAACAGATATTCACTAAATTAGAACAATTACGCACAAATAATGAACTCAATCAGGGCTTGTTTTTTCAGCGCATGATTGAACTTATCGCTTCAATTCATCAAGGCGAACTCAACCAACTTTATATCAACCAAAACGAATCAAGACAAAAGCAACTGGCAGGAATTACACTATGAACCTTAAACACCTACTCATTTTATCAATAGCTGCATTCAGTTTTTCTTTGGTTGCACAGGCAGAACAACATACATTAAAAATTGAGGATTTAGGTCAGCTTAATCTGAAGTATTCACCAGTTGTACAAGTCGATTCTTTGGCCTTACGCCCCATTAAAGCATTGGTGACCCACAAAACAGGGGAAGCCTTTCAATTGGTTGCTCCTTTTGAACCACAACGCCATGTTTTTTTGGTCAAAAATGGTCAGCAGGTAAAACAAGGAACTGCGGTAATGTCTTTATCTGGCAGTGAAGTGCATCACTTTATGGAGCAATTTGAATCGGCAAAATATTTGTTTAACTTGGCTAAGAGCCGTTATGATTTAAATAAAAAATTATTCAAACAAAAAAGCATCAGCAATGATATGTGGATGACGATTTCACAGAACTATTTTGAAAACAAGATTGAGTACGGTCATTACCGGCACTTTAATGAATTGATTCATTCGGTTAAATCAGAGGATGAAATTATTATCAAATCCCCTCTTGATGGCTATTTTTTCTATCCAGATTCTGACAGTATCAGTGCTGGAGAATTAAAACTGGGTCAAGTTTTACCCATAGAATCGTTGCGTATTCAAGCCTTCATCGGTGTTGATGACGCCAAAAAACTTAAATCATTCGAGAGCAAAAACTGCAGCATTGAAATTGATGAAGTCAGTCAGGTTTCGCAAGGATATTTTCTCAAAGCTTGGAGTAAGCCGATTAATGATGACTGTCAATTATCTTTTGGGCAAACCATTCGCGTTATTCCGCATTTGGCCACAAGTGCCTTTAAAGTACCTAAATCCAGTGTATTCAACATAGATAGAGCGGCTTACGTTCTGCTAAAACAAGGGCAAAACTTGCTAGCAATCGCGGTGAATATCATGGACTCCAATGATAAGGTTTATTTCGTTGATTCTGCAACAGATTTGCATAACAAAGATGTTTTATCCACTTCAGTTGCTGCTGTGCAAGGCATTATTATGGGTCTAGGAGGCGAATAATGTTAGATAAAATTATTCGATTTTCCCTGACACAGCGCGTTTTTGTGTTGGTTATCTTTGGTGTGCTTATTACATTAGGTATGAATGCGTGGAAAAACATCCCGATTGATGCTTTTCCTGATATTTCCACCACTCAGGTCAATATCATCATTAAAGCACCTGGCATGACAGCCGAAGAAATTGAGTCACAGATCACCACCTTAATTGAAACGGAACTTTTGGGCATTCCCAGAAAGGACATCTTGCGTTCCACCACAAAATACGCCATTACTTCAATCACGCTTGATTTCAAAACAGGTACCGATATTTATTGGGCACGACAACAAGTTAATGAACGCTTATTAAGTATTTGGAATCAATTACCAGCCAATGTTGAAGGCGGACTAGCACCCATGAGTACGCCTTTGAGTGAAATGTTTATGTTTACCATCGAGAACCCATCGCTCTCAATTACCGAACGTAAACATATTCTGGATTGGCAGATTCGTCCCCTCTTGCGAACGGTTGAAGGCGTCGCCGATGTTAATGTCTTGGGTGGCGAAACCAAAACTATCCAGTTTTCACCTGATGCTATTGCACTGTCAAATTCCAATATCACTATTGATGACATTCAAAAAAGATTGGATGATGCTAATATCAATGGCAGTGTTGGTCGTATTAATGTCGGTACAGAATCTTTGATTATTCGCACTCAAGGGCGTTTTCAAAACATCAATGATGTTTCTAATTTGGTGGTAAAAAACGACAATGGAAAGTTGTATCACTTAAAAGATGTGGGAGAAATTTCATTTAGTTCTTTAGTTCGTTACGGTGCTGTGACCAAGGATGGACACGAAACCACCGAAGCATTAGTTGTTGCATTAAAAAATGCCAATACTGCCCAAGTGGTTGATGGTGTGGTTGAAAAGCTCAATCAAATCGAAAAGACTTTACCCGAAGGCACGCATCTTAATGTTTTCTATAACCGAAAAAACCTAATCGAAACAGCCGTTGACACCATTACTTCGGCTTTGATTCAAGCCATTGTTTTGGTGATTTTGTTATTGGCTGTTTTTTTGGGCAATATCCGTGCCTCGATGGTGGTTGCCACCTCTATTCCCATTGCTGTGATTATCACCTTCTTTTTAATGTATCAATTTGGCTTGTCGGCCAATTTAATGAGTTTAGGTGGCTTGGTTATTGCCATTGGCATGATTGTGGATTCTTCGGTCGTCGTGGTTGAAAACATCATTTCGCAACTCAGTAAAAATGCCAATTTACCACGCATGCACTTAATGTACCGTGCCAGTAAGGCTATTGCTTCTCCTGTTTTTTCTGGGACAGTTATCGTGATTATGGTGTTTGTGCCACTATTGAGTCTAACAGGACTTGAAGGCAAATTGTTTTCACCAGTCGCTCTAACCATTGTCTTTGCCATGTGTTCTGCCTTGGTGATTTCATTAACCGTTATTCCAGTACTGGCTTCCTTTTTTATCAGTAACAAAAATTTAGATACACCGGGTTATTTGGTTAAATTACAAAAAGCTTACACCAACACTCTGGACAAGGTGCTCAGAGCCCCTTCATTGACCATGATTGTTTTTGTTATTGTCTTAATCGTCAGTGGTGTTTTGTACAGCTTCTTGGGTAAGACATTTATGCCTGTTTTGGATGAAGGTGATATTATTGTGCAGTTGGAAAAATCACCAACCATTTCACTCAAAGAATCTCTGGATTTAGATAAACAAATTGAAAAGGCTTTATTGGCTAATATTCCTGAGATTAAACAAATCGTTGCCCGTGTGGGTTCTGATGAGTTGGGTCTTGATCCCATGAGTCTCAATGAAACCGATGTTTTTATGGAGTTGCAACCCAGTGATACCTGGGAAGTGGCAACAAAATCTGAAATTGAAGATAAAATACGCAAAATTTTGCTTCAATATCCGGGCATAAACTTTGGATTTACCCAGCCGATTCAGATGCGAGTATCAGAGATGTTAACCGGTTCTACAGGTGCGGTTACGGCCAAAGTATTTGGTTCTGATATTACGCAGTTGTCGGAAATTGCCCATGATATTTCATTGATTGTTAAGAAAACCCAAGGCAGTATCGATGTACAAACCACCATAATCGAAGGTGGAGATTACCTCAATGTTGTATTAAAACCTGAATTGGCCAGTCAATTTGATATGAGTGTCGCCGAGTTATCGCATTATTTAAATATTCAAGTGGATGGTTTTAAAGCGGCAGAAATAATTAAGGGCAAAATCAAAACTCCAATTATGTTTGCCAACAAATCTAATTCGGGCGAAATTTCATCTATCAAAGAGTTAGAAAAATTGATGGTTATCATGCCTGATGGCACAACCTTACGTTTGAAAGACATTGCAGATGTCACTTTAAAGGTGGGACCTGCTCTTGTCGAACGTGAAAATGCGGAACGTTTTGCAGTTGTCGCAACCAATGTAACTGGTCGTGATATGGTTGGTTTTGTCGAAGAGCTACAACTAAATGTCAATGCCGAGTTGAAATTACCCAGTGGATATTATGTGGTCTATGGTGGTGAATTTGAAAACCAAATCAGAGCCACAAACAATCTGCTAACCGTTATTCCGTTAGTTTTATTTTTGATTGTGATTATTCTCTTTTCAACGTTCAACTCATTAGCCAAGGCTGGATTAATCTTGGCCAATATTCCTTTTGCCTTAATGGGTGGCATCCTGGGCTTGTTTGTCAGTGGACAATATGTTTCAGTACCTGCTTCTATCGGTTTTATTGCCTTGTTGGGTGTTGCCGTACTTAATGGCGTTGTCATGTTATCGCACATCGAATCGGTCAAATACAAAAGCAAAGACTTGTTTAAATTGGTGTCAAATGCTGCAGGTGATCGTCTGCGCCCTATTTTAATGACTGCAACCACTGCCATGTTTGGCTTAATGCCATTAGTGGTCGCCACAGGACCAGGTGCTGAAATTCAAAAGCCACTGGCCATTGTGGTTATCGGGGGTTTATTTACCTCAACCATCGCCACTTTGTATCTACTGCCTATCTTTTACTTTAAATTGGAGAACAAGAATCGTGTGTAATCAACAACTCATAACAATAATGATCAATAAATCCATCAAAGACGATGCCGTTGATGTGGTTTTAAACTTAGAAAATATCACTGGATTCACCTTGTATAATGCTTATGGATTCAGCCGAAAACATGCACAGTATGACATTAAAGAACAGGTAGAAGGCTATAAAGACTTCTACCGTTTGGATGTTGTTCATGATCCTAAGGATCTTGGTGACTTACTTGAGGCTTTTAGTCATTTGGGAGGGCGGTTCAAGCTTAAGTACTGGGTGGTTCCTTTGATTGATTGTGGCGAAATATGACTATTATATTAGCAAACTCTAATATATTAAGTTTTTTTCTTATTTATTCTTGCATTCTTAAAAAATATGAGTATATTTAGAGGTAAGTGAATGTTCACTTACTTATTTTTAAAGGTGATTATTATGAAAACAGTTACACAAACAATATTATTTACAGGTTTATTATTTGCATTAACAGCCACTGCAAATATACAGCTACAACCGGGTATAAGTGGCGCTTGGATAGCTGGTGCTTCAGGACAAGGTATATTTGTTAACATTGCTCGGGTTAATGATCAACCCAACTTTGTTGTCACATGGTACGGATATTTAAATGACCAACAAATATGGTTAATTGGCTCACAACCTTTCGACTACGGAATAGAAACGCTTTCTGTTCCTATGACTATCACATCTGGTACAGGCTGGGATACTAATTTTGTCGAGTCAGACGTCATTAGAAACGCCTGGGGAACAGTGACCATTGATTTTTCAGATTGCAACTTAGGTACCATGCAATATTCTTCTAACGATGCTAATTATGGTTCTGGATCATTAGAATTAACTCGTTTAACAGGTACAGATGGTTTGAGTTGTCATGAGGAAACAGGTACAGCTGATTCTATAGCAAAACAAAGTTTAGCTTTTATGCGTGAAGAAGAAAAACTTGCACGAGATGTCTATTTAAAATTCAATAGAGACTATGGTCAAAATGTATTTTCAAATATTGCCAGTAGCGAGCAAACACACATGGACTCAGTTCTAAACCTCATGTATATCTATAATGTTGAAGATAGCTCAACAGGCATAGAAGGAACTTTCAACAATACTGATTTACAAGCTTTATATGATGTACTTATTGATATGGGATCCAGTTCATTAAGTGATGCTTATCTTGCTGCTGCATTAATTGAAGAAACAGACATACGAGACATCGAAGTATTTTCTGAGGGCATAGAGGCAGAAGACATATTGACAACATACGATAATCTTTTATGTGGATCCCGCAATCACTTGAGGTCTTATGTATCAAAGTACGAAGCAGAAACAGGTACTACATACCAAGTACAGATTCCTGAATTAGCCAGTGAAGTTGCAGATATTCTTGCTACTGCAAACGAGCAATGTGGAACATAATAGAGCTAAAGTTTGAAAATAATTATTACCCCAGGTCAAATAAATCTGGGGCAATAATTAGGAGAGAAAAATGAACTTAACAAAAACACTACTATTTGCAATGCTTAACATGTCATTCCTAAGCAATGCACAAGAGCCAATACAGCCCATAAAACCAGCAGAAAACATTAATCTTGCCATGATGGAATTGGGGAAAAAGCTTTATTTTGATCCACGATTATCAAAATCAGGATTCATTTCGTGTAATTCCTGCCACAACTTAAGTATGGGAGGAACAGATAATTTACCAACATCTATTGGCCATAAGTGGAATCAAGGGCCTATCAATGCCCCAACAGTATTAAATTCGAGCTTTAATATCGCTCAATTTTGGGATGGCCGTGCCAAAGATTTAAAAGAGCAAGCCGGTGGCCCTATTGCAAACCCTGGCGAGATGGCATCAACACATGCTTTGGCCACCAGTGTCGTCAAATCAATTCCCGGTTATGTTCAAGAATTTGAGCTAGTTTTTGGTAAAGATAAAATTAGTGCAGATAGCATGACTTCTGCGATTGCTGAATTTGAAAAAACCTTAGTGACACCTCATTCTCCTTTTGATCAATGGTTGCTTGGAGATAAAGATGCCATTTCTGCAAAAGAATTGGCGGGTTATGAATTATTCAAAAACAGTGGCTGCATAGGTTGCCATAATGGTGTTGCAGTTGGAGGATCATCCTACCAAAAAATGGGTTTGATTAAAAAATTCCAAACCAACAATAAAGCCATTGGCTTAGCAGGAGTGACTCACAAAGACAGCGATAAGTTTATGTTTAAAGTACCAACCCTTAGAAATATAGAACTAACCTATCCCTACTTTCATGATGGTGCAACAACCTCATTAAACGAAGCAGTTAATATCATGGGTGAAATCCAACTGGGTCGACAATTTACCAAAGATGAAAATGATAAGATTGTATCTTTCTTAAAAACATTAACGGGTGATGCACCTTCATTTGATTTACCAAGATTACCACCATCCGTTGCAGAAACACCAAAACCAGAACCTTTCAGATAAGGAGAAACATATGAAAAAACTACTACTATTAACACTCGTATTGACATTGAATGTAATGGCATTAACGCCAGAGGCAGAAAAAGGAAAGCTCGCAATTAGTGCATGTTTGGCATGTCACAACGCTGAATTAACTCCTGCTAAAGCCCCTCCGTTTTATGGTGTACAAAACAAGTACAAACAAGCATTTAGTGAGAAACAAATGTTTATTCTAGCTATTTCAGATTGGGCAAAAAATCCTACAATAGAGAATTCATTAATGAAACGGCCCATTAAAAAATTAGGATTAATGCCTGCCATGCCATTACCCGATGATATGTTGGCGCAAATTGGAGCTTATTTGTACGAAGAAGACTTCGAACCACCTTGCACCCATTGGGCGAATGATTTAAAAAAAGCTAGTGGTTCACAATCTCAAGGAAAAGGCATGGGTCGTGGTAAGGGTCAAGGCGGCAAGGGTCACGGAAAAGGTATGGGCCAAGGTGGCAACCATGATGCAATGATTCGCATGAAATACAACCAATTATGTAAGTAGTTAGGTTTTCCCCAGAGCTACATCGTTTAGTTTAGATGAATGGACTTTGTAGCTCACTTTAATCAATAGAGTTAGAACCAATTTACTATTAGTGGTTGGAATAGACTCATCTTAAAAAAGGTAAATAAACATGAGAAAAAAACTCCTAATAAGCCTAACAATCAGTACTTTGACTATAACAGCCTGTAGTTCAAACTCACCGAAAAGGCATGGCAGTATGCCTACTGAGATTTTTGTTACTCAAATAAAAACTAATGGAAGTAAAATTTTCAATTATAGTCTCATTAAAAAAATGCCAAATCAAGGCAAAGGACAAATGGGAAAAGGCAAGGGCGGAGGAAAACATGGTGGTATGGGTGGTGGCATGAAAGGGGGTAAAAAGCCAGACATGAGTAAAATGAAAGCCAAAATGGAAGAAAAAGCCGTCAATAAACTCGCTAAAAAACTAAGTGAGACAGGCTATTGTCGTGAAGGATATATGGAACTAGATAGCTTCTTCGAACGCGGGCATGTAACCATAAAAGGTGAATGCAATGAAACTGCAACAGCACAAGATAAAAAGACTTTCCCTAATAGTGAAGAATGAAGAATGCTCAATCACCTATCAGAAGGGGCCATCTTACATAGTGAGCTAAATCACCAATCAGGTTTGAATGTATTCACTCAAATCTGATTGGAGTATGTTATTCAATTCACGTGTATTACTCTTATCCGTTTCTACAAATAGAAACCCGAAAAGAGGATAGCTTTTATAATCAATTATCCGAGATTCAAGAACATTATTAAAGCCTTGAAGCACTTTATTAAAGTCAAAGTTTTTAATATCATTCGCATTTATTCCTGATGAATTATCTAGGACAATGATGCTGTATAATTTATCTTCTTTTCCTTGTAGCATCTTATCCCAGTTGGGTTTTTGTTGATTATAATAATAAAGGTATTGATTAAAACCATAGGCATAATATGCCATATCTGCGGTGGTACACCAGCCGCCAAAACGCATGGGGTTCACTTCAATGGGTATTAGCTCTCCGTTGGGTTGACGCCTTAATTCAATGTGCATGGGGAAATTTTTTAACCCTGCTAGATCGGCTAATTTCTGAGTAAATTCAGTAAATTCAAGCAAGTTATATTCAATGATTTCTTTTGAAGTGGTATAGACACGATCACTGACATCATCATCCGAGACAAATGTGTGCCTTAAAATATTCAATACCACCGCTTGTCCTTGCTTGTTGATGTATGCATCAACTGCAAACTCTTCGCCATTTATATTTTGTTCGATAATAAATTGTTCGTCACCCATGACAGAATCAGGATACAAACCTTTGACTTGCTTCATTTCTTGTCGGATTAAGTCTTGAGTCTTTTGCCACTCATCAAGAGTGTGTACTTTATAGACACCCATGCTAAAAAAGCCAACACAAGGTTTAATGATAAAGGGCAAAGGCAGTTGCTTAAAATCAACGTCTTTAAGCTCATTGATAGAAACTGATGTAAAAAAGAAATCTGGATACAATTCTTGAATCAACTGTCTAAATTTATATTTATCTTTAAATAAATTAATCTTTTCAGGTAAAGGAGTTGTAGCAAGGTTCTCATTTATCCAACCTATCGCATTTTCTGAGTTGCTATACACACAAGGATTCTTTTGTTCAACGATAGTGTCAACAGCTTGATCGTTTGTTAGTGAATTAAGCGTGGTATTTTCAGTAAAATCAATAACGGGTATGGCATTACTTTTTATGGTGCTTATCAGTAATTGAGAAACATAAGGTTTGTCTAAAAGAAACATAGGCATAGGTGTGTAAGATTAATAATGTAATGCATTCTACCAGTTAATCCAAGTCATAAGAAATATTAACCGCACCAAATAAACTTTCGTCTTTTTGTCCATAAAATTCTTTGCTGCGTAGCACCTGACTGTAGCTTAACCGAACTTTTCCACGTTGGTAAGCGATACCATATTGCAAATCAAAAACCAGTGGCTTTTTATCAACACTGTGGCTGTCTTTGAATGTATTTCCATCAAGAAAAATATTACGTGCCATTGCGCGCCCTTCAATTCCTGCAAACAGATACCAACTGCTGCCTTCTTTGGTGGGGTTAAAAAAAGCATTACCAGGAAAACCTGGACTAATGTTGGGAGGACCTATATCGTTGCGAAGATTTCTACCAAACCGCACCATCATGCCTGCTCCTGCATAGCTATAAACATTACCCAAGGCTAAAACTTTATGCGGGGACCACGAATACTCAAGGCTATTTTTCATGTAGCGAAAATGTTCGCTTTTTCGCACATAAGTGACCACCAGTCCCAATTCATCGCGCAATTGATTATCCCAACCATTTGCATGAGGAACACCAATTAAATCATGAAAACCATTTTGAGCTTGCTCTCCAAGTGACGAAGGCCCAACAATGCCTAATGTAAATTCAACCGCATTTATCTTGCGGTAATCGGCAGTATTTTTCATTAATGATGCCACTGAAGCACTGCCATAAAGCCATCCTGCATAAGGTCGATCCTTTTCAATTAACTCGGTTATCCCCGTATTTTCAGGAGTGAACATCTTTTGTCCAAAAGCATAACCCCTTCCTTTTTTATCGGTTCGAACAAAAAGTGGCAGTTTATCCACAAGCTTTTCCAACCAAGTAATGGTTTTATCGCGCTGGATATAGTTAAATTGCACGCCATTGGTATAGAAGCGATCTGTACTGGTTCCAAAAACATCGTTTTCTACTTGCACACTCCAATAGCCAGATTGATCAGAATCATGCAACTCAACTTGTGCTTTTACCGATATTGACACAATCAAAAAAGCAATTGATAAATATTTCATAACGCTCTCCTAATACATTCTATGCTTAAACAACCAACCAGCAAAAGCCAAACACACTACGCCAATAATAGCCATCGGCCAGAACTGAGAAAACAACAAGGTAAAGCCATTGCCTTCCAAAAATACGCCACGCAAGATAATTAAAAAATAACGCAAAGGGTTGAGGTAAGTTAATAACTGCACACTATCAGGCATGTTGGCTATCGGCGTGGTAAAGCCTGAAAGCACCACCGCAGGTACAATAAATAAAAATGCTCCTAATACTGCTTGTTGCTGGGTTAAGGAAATGGCAGAAATCACCAAACCAATACCAGTGGCAGCAATAAGAAATAAAAATAATCCAAGATACAAGGCGGCAATATTGCCTTGAATCGGTATCTGAAACAATTTAACAATAATGATTAAAATCAACGTGGATTCAAGCAAACCGATAACAATGCCAGGAATGGCTTTACCAATCAAAATTTGGGTTGGGTTCATCGGTGTGACCAATAATTGATCAAAAGTTCCTGCCTCACGCTCACGGGCAACCGATAAGGCGGTAACCAACAAAATCACCACCAAAATAAGTGAACCTAAAATTCCAGGCAAAATAAACCAGCGTGATTGCAAGTTTTCATTGTACCAATTGCGTACTTCTAAAGCCACTTTGGGGCCTGTTGCACCATGTTGGGCACTCCATTTTTGGTTAAAATCCAGGTTCATGCTGGCAATATAGTTCATTGCTGTCATGGCTGTATTGGAGTTTCTACCATCCAAAATTACCTGCACTTTTGCACTCTTGCCTTGTTGCAATTTATCAGAAAATTGAGGTTCGATATTTAACACCAACAACACATCTTTGTTATCAATTAAAGGTGCAATGTCACTGTCTTTTTTTATGTGCTCAATAATTTCAAAGGTTTCAGAGCCTTCAAATTGGCTAACAAATTCACGCGAAACCAATCCTTGGTCTTGGTTATAGATGGCTATAGGAACATTATCCAAATCATAAGTCGCAGCAAAACCAAAAATCAATATTTGTAAAAGTGGCGGGAAAACCAAAATCAAACGACTGCGTTTGTCCCGAAACAAGGCCAAAAACTCTTTTAATGCCAAGGCGAAAACCTGTGAAAAATACTGTGTTTTCATCTGCATCACTCCAATGTTTTACGTGATTTACTTGAAACCAAAAAGGCCAAAACAATCAACATCACTAGCAAAGCAAAGGCATTGCTAAGAATGACTGGCCAAACATTACCCGCCAAAAACAGAGTTTGTAGTTGTGCCACAAAATAACGGGCAGGAATCAAATAAGTGATGCCTTGAATGAATGTAGGCATTGAATTTATATCAAATAAGAACCCTGATAATAAAAAGGCAGGTAAAAATGAAGCCGCAATAGCCGTTTGACCAGCGACAAATTGATTTTTAGATACTATTGAAATTAACAAACCAATAAGTAAAGAAACCATCATAAATAAGGCCGAAACTAACACCATAACCCAAAAAGAACCACGCAAAGGAACACCAAACCACCAAACTGCCAAAGCGACACTGATAAACATGCTACCCATGCCCAATATAAAATAAGGGATTAATTTACCGGCCAACATTTCTTTCATGGATAAAGGAGTGACCATTAGTGCTTCCATGGTGCCTCTTTCCCATTCGCGTGCCACCACCATAGCAGTAAGCAAAGAACCAATCATGGTCATAATCACAGCAATCACACCGGGCACTAAAAATAGACGGCTATTTAATGCCGAATTAAACCACACACGTTGTTCTAAAACCACAGGAAGACTTAACTGTATTCCCCTAGCATTTGAAAAAAGGGTTAGCCACGATTGCCACACGCCTTGAATGTAACCCATGGTGATATTGGCTTGGTTGGAATCCACGCCATTAATTATGATTTCAATTGGGGCTTGTTTTCCTGCTTGTAAGTTTTCCGAAAAATTACTGCGCAACCAGACGATTCCATCAATTTTGCGTTCCTCCAAAGCTTGTTGCGCTTCTTGAATGGAATGATAATAAGAAGGTTTGAAAAATTCCGATTGTTGAAAAGAATCACTCAAGGACTGAGTCATCATATCGGCTTTTTCCACCGCTATTCCTACTGGAATATTCTTGGCATCTAATGATACTCCATAACCAAACATAAACAACAAGACCACAGGCATAACAAATGCAATGGCGATACTGGATGGATCACGTATGATTTGCCACATTTCTTTGCGTAGCATACCCATTAAGCGCATATTTCGAGCGGAAGTTTTATTCACTGCCATCAGGTTGCTCCTTTTCTTGAATGAGGTATATAAAAGCATCTTCCATGGATGGATCGGGCTGTGCTTCGGTTCTCGCTAAATTTTTCATGTCTAACGGTGTGCCCGATGCCAATATTTTGCCCTTTGACATAATCACCAAATAGTCACAATAGTTGGCCTCATCCATAAAGTGTGTCGTCACCAAAACCGTCACACCCATTTCTGCCAAAGCATTGGTTCTTTGCCAAAATTCACGTCTTGCCAAGGGATCAACTCCTGAGGTAGGTTCATCCAAAAATAAAATTTCAGGTTCGTGCATCAAGGCTGCGGCAAACGATAAGCGTTGTTTATAACCCAAAGGCAAGTTGCCCGCATTGGTGTCTTGGTATTCTTGCAATTCAAAAGTTTCTAAGGCCCAATCAATCCGATCTTGCTGGGCCTCTTTTCGTAAACCATAGGCGCTGGAAAAGAACTTCAAGTTTTGTTTCACCGATAAATCGGTATAAAGTGAGAATTTCTGTGCCATGTAGCCAATTTTACGTCGTGCGCTTGCCGTTGCCACACGTAAATCCATACCAGCGACAGCCACCTTGCCGCTACTGACAGGCAATAAACCGCACAACATTCTAAAAGCAGTAGATTTGCCTGCACCATTGGCTCCCAATAAGCCAAATATTTCACCACGTTTCACATGAAAATTTATTTTATCAACCGCGGTAAAATCACCAAATTTCCGGGTTAAATCCTCCACTCGAATAACCTCATCATCTGCTGAACCACTGACTTGAATTTCTGCAATACTCAGCCCCTTGCTATTTTGTTTATTTTTTAAACGGGCAATAAAAGCATCTTCAAAACGTGGGGCAACGGCTTTTATATTAACTTTCTTATTGGCTTTGACCATATCGGGTAATAGGTCTTCAGCCTTTGGAACACTTTGTTCATTTTGCTCAATCATGACTAAACGAACACCTTCGCCTTCGATCAATGCATCCAATACCATTGGATTTTGGCTAAGTTTTTGCTGTAAAGACCGGTGCTTGCTATTTTCTACTCTGACTTGAAAGACACGTCCATTGACGCCCTGACTGAACTCGTCGGGGTCTCCCTGCATAATCAGCTTGCCTTCGTGCAATAAAACTACTTCATCGCAGCGTTCAGCTTCATCCAAATAAGCGGTACTTAATAACACACTCATGCCTTGTTCTTGCACTTGTCGGTAGACAATTTCCCACAATTCACGTCGTGAAACAGGGTCAACACCAACGGTTGGTTCATCCAATAACAAGAGTTTTGGTGAACGAATCAACGTACAGGCTAAACCAAGTTTTTGCTTCATGCCACCCGATAATTTTCCGGCCAATCGCCCTGTAAATGGACTCATGCCCGTCATGTGCATCAATTCATCGTAGCGGGCTTGGCGTTTATCTTTGGCGACATTCTGCAAATCAGCATACAAATCCAGATTTTCCTGTACGGTTAAATCTTCGTACAAACCAAAGCGTTGAGGCATGTAACCAATTTGCGATTGTACTTGCAGAGGCTCTTTGGTCACATCAATACCCATGACTTCAAACTTACCCGAATCTGCTGTCAAAATCCCACAAGCCAAACGCATCAATGTGGTTTTGCCTGCACCATCAGGGCCTATCAAACCTGTTACTTTACCCGTTTTCACGGCAAAACTCATGTCATCAATCGCCTTGACTTGATAATCTTGACTATCAAAGGTTTTGTTGACTTGTGATAAAGTGAGGATGGCTTTTGACATTATTTTTTACACATTTCTGCTGCAGTTATGGGTTTGTCATTGGCTATTTTTGTTGTATCAATGATCACTGTTGCTGGCATTCCTAAACGCAATTCATTGTTTGGATTACAAGCAAAAACACGCATGGAATAAACCAAACGGGTGCGCAATTCTTCGGTTTGAATGTTTTTTGGAGTAAATTCCGAGGTCGGTGAAATATAACCGACCCAGCCTTCATAAGCCTTATCGGGATAGGAGTCGGTGTATATTTTGGCTCGACTACCAATGGTGACTTTCCCTAAAGCCGTTTCGGGCAAATAGGTTCTCACCCAAATCGGATCGACAAAAGCCAAAGTCATCACGGGAGTTTGAGGAAACACCATACTACCAACTTCCATAATTCGGTTACGAATAATGCCATCTGACGGTGCAATTAATTTAGCATCATTAAGGCGTTGTTGAATCAAATCAACCCCAGCACTGCGTGCCAATAAAACCGCCTCAGCACTGGCAATGTCTTCTTTTCGTGTACCAGCTTCTAACAAATTCAAACCTTGTTTAATCGCCTCAACTTCCGCATTGGCGGCATCTTTTAAAGCTTTGGCTTGATCAACTTGATCGGCTGTGACCACTTTTTTCTTTAACAATGAACGCAAACGGCTATAACTGCTGCTTGCTGCCTTGGCTTTTGCTCGAGCAGCATTGAGTTCGGCTTTGACCTTGTCCACCTCTTCGATGCGACTACCGGCCTTTAATTTTGCCAACAATTGTTGTTGTGCCACCACTTGAGCTTGAGCTTCTGCTAATTGTGCCTGTAAAATTTCACTGTGCAATACTGCAAGCAATTGACCTTTTTTAACCGACTCACCCTCTTCAACCAAGAGTTGGCTGATGTGTTCGCTGCCATTAAAAGCCAATTGCACCTCGCGAATATCCACATTGCCATAGAGGTTAAGCGTTGATGTATCTTGTTCTTGCTTGTTGATGAAAAAATAATAGCCACCTGCTGCCAGTGCAGTAAGAACTATTATTAAAATTATGGGTTTTTTGTTCATTTTATTTTCCTCTTTTAAGGACTATTTAGGTGGTTGACCATGGTAAAAATCAACCATAACCTCAACAGCTTGTTCTGCCGTATCAACTATGTGGAATAAAGCCAAATCATTGCTATGAATAAAGCCCTCTTGTTGCAAGTAATCAAAATCAATCACCCGTTGCCAGTATTCTTTACCCAACAGTATAATGGGTAAACGTTTCATTTTCTTAGTCTGCACCAATGTTAACACCTCAAACACCTCATCCAGCGTGCCAAAACCACCAGGGAAAGCAATCAAAGCTTTAGCCCGCAGTAAGAAGTGCATCTTTCGCAATGTAAAATACTGAAACTGAAAACACAAATCGGGGCTGATATAGGGGTTGGGTGCTTGTTCATGCTCCAAAGTAATATTAAAACCAACACTGTGCTGTTTGACATCAAAAGCACCTCTGTTGGCAGCTTCCATAATACCTGGACCACCACCCGTAACCACCACAAAATCTTTGCGGTTTTGTTGTTGAAACTGCAAAGAAACTATTTGAGATAGCCTTTGCGCTTCTTGATAATACTTAGATTGTTTGACTTGACGCTGTGCTTTTTTCAATGCTACTTGCGCTTGAATATCATTGGGATTATCTTTTACTTTTTGTTGCGCTTGTTGCCATTGTTCTTGTGCATCTTCAGGGTTTAAAATTCGAGCACTGCCAAAAATCACAATTGTTGAGTTAATACTTTTATCACGTAAGGCCTGTTCGGGTTTAAGTAATTCCAATTGTAAACGCACAGGACGTAAATCGTCACTGGTTAGAAACTCTGAATCCTCATAAGCCAATTGATAAGACTGGCTTTGCACAATTTTATCTTGTAACCGCTTAATCTGAAGCCTACTTAGTGGAGCACTCCGTTTGTTACTTGATGTAGTTGTATCCATAGCAAGTTCTTTATTGACAAAGTTAGTGAATATTCACTACTATAAAGTCTTGGGTACAAATTTTCAAGTAAAATAGTGGTTTTACTAATTTGTTTTGATAAAGTATTGGTTTATTCTCACAATGTTGGGTTTAATATGCTCAAAAATTTTCTAGATGTTTTTTAAGAATTCTTTCTGATATCATCAGTTTATAGGTTAATTATATACCTTAAATCGGCACCCAATTTTTTTATTTCATAACTGTTAAAAATAATTCTATCCTGCATTGTTTCAATATTAATATCAAACAATGGTCTTGCTGAAGAACCCATTAACACAGGAGCTGTATAAACAATCAATTGGTTAACCAGTTTTTGTTGGATAAAAGAGCCTGCCAATGTTGCACCTGTTTCTACCAATAGTTCATTGATTTGTTGTTCGCCCAGCCATTGCAACACGGCATCTAAACTAATTTTATTATCTAACGTGGGCATTTGAACCACTTCTACACCAAGGTCTTGAAGTTGTTTAATTTTGCAAGTATCGGCACTGGCAGTCATCACCACACTGCGCCCACAGGATTGTAAGACTTTGGCTTGCAATGGTATTCTTAGCTGTGTGTCCAGAATCACTCGCATGGGTTGGTAAGTTTTAAAATCATTGGGCAATGCTTTGTACTTTTCTGGTAAATCATCAGGACGTACAGTCAATCGACAATCATCTTGTAGAACTGTTTCGATACCAGTAAGAACAGCATGGCTTCGCGCACGCCAGTATTGCACATCGGATCGGGCTTGTTCACCGGTTATCCAATAACTTTCACCACTTGCCATGGCGGTTCTTCCATCCAATGATTGTGCCATTTTTAAACGAACAAACGGCAATCCTGTTTGCATGCGGTGAAAAAAGCCTACATTTAAAGACTCCCCTACTTTACTCTTCTTTCCAACGGACACTTTGATACCCGCAGCTTTTAGTTTTTCTATGCCTTTTCCTGCCACCAATGGGTTTGGGTCTAGATTACATACCACTACCTTCTTAACTTTGGCCTTAATTAAAGCATCAGCACAAGGTGGATTTTTTCCAAAATGACTACAAGGCTCAAGTGTTACAAATGCAGTTGAGCCCTCGGCAAATTCGTCTGCATTTTCAATCGCAAATACTTCAGCATGTGCTTCTCCTACCCGTTGATGATAACCCTTACCAACTACGTGTCCTCGACTAACCAACACACAGCCAACCCTTGGGTTTTTAGTCGTGGTAAACAATCCTTTTTTAGCCAGTTTTAAGGCTTTTTTCATATAATAAGAATTATGATTCATTTATAATACTCAAACTTTCCGAATTCATTTTATTCATGAAATCAAAAAAATATTCAGCTCTGATTAAAAGAGCTTTAAAAGAAGACATCAAAAAAGGTGACTTGACCAGCCAGTCCATTTTCAAACCAGAGGATAATTGTACCGCTGTATTGATTGCCAAACAAGATGGGATTATAGCTGGCTTGAAAGTCTTTAAAAAAACCTTCACACTTTTAGATAACAAGATAAAAGTTAAACTGTGTTTCAAAGATGGTCACAGTTGTAAGAATAAAGATGTGATTGCCGAAATTTCGGGTTCAGTTATTTCTGTATTGGGTGCCGAACGTGTTGCCCTCAATTTATTACAAAGAATGAGTGGCATAGCAACATTCACCCAACAGTTTGTAAAGCTTTGTGAAAATCGCTGTCAAGTGCTTGATACCCGCAAAACAGCACCCAATTTAAGGGTGTTAGACAAATGGGCAGTGACTCTTGGTGGAGGCCTCAATCACCGAACAGGTTTATACGACATGGCTCTGATTAAAGAAAACCACATAAAAGCGGCAGGTGGTATTACCCAAGCAGTGAATAAAGTATTGGCTTATGATCAGCATCGCCACAAAATTGAAGTGGAAGTGACCAATTTAGAAGAACTAAAGGAAGCTCTAACATGCGATATAGATCGCATCATGTTAGACAATATGGACAATACCACCATTCGTAAAGCAGTGGCAATAACTGCTGGCAAGATCGATTTAGAAGCCTCTGGCAACGTCAGTTTAACAACCATTAAAGACATCTCAAAAACAGGAGTCGATTATATCTCTATTGGCGCGTTAACCCATTCGGTCAAAGCCATGGATTACAGTTTACTCATTAGGTAAATCAAAATGAACTACGAACAAACACTAGAAAAATTAACCACACTATTATCAGACCAATACAGCGAAGCAGAATTAATCCTCAAAGCTGAAATGGCGATGAAAATTAAAAAAATCAAGGAAGAAAGAAATGCAGTAATTTTAGGCCACAACTATATGGAACCCGCCCTATTTCACACCGTCCCAGATTATACGGGTGATTCACTAGGTTTATCACGCAATGCCGCTGAAACAGATAAAGACGTGATTGTGTTTTGTGGTGTTGAGTTTATGGCAGAAACGGCCAAAATACTCAGCCCTGAAAAAACCGTATTGGTGCCATCCAACAAAGCCGGTTGTTCACTGGCATCCTCTATTACAGCTGAAGATGTTAGAAAACTCAAAGCCCAATTTCCAGGCGTTCCTGTGGTGACGTATATTAATACCTATGCCGATGTCAAAGCCGAAACAGATATATGTTGCACCTCAGGAAACGCCAAAGAAGTGGTGGAATCTTTAAACACCGATTCGGTTATATTCTTGCCCGATGAATATCTGGCAGGCAATGTTGCCAAAGAAACAGGCAAACATGTAATTTTCCCCAGCAAGAGCAAAATCAACAACAATGATCTAGATGTACAAATGATAGGATGGCACGGAAAATGCGAAGTACACGATCAATTCACCGTCGAAGACATCGAAAATGTCCGTGCAAGTCACCCAGATGTGTTTGTTCTGGCTCATCCCGAATGCAAACCCGAAGTAATTGATGCCTCAGATTTTTCAGGCAGCACCACCGAAATCATCAAATACATAGTTAATAACAATTTACAGAAGTATTTGCTATTAACCGAATGTGCCATGGGCGACAACATCCAAGCCGAAACCCCCAATCGTGAAATGCTGCGCTTATGCGCCGTGCGTTGCCCTTACATGAACCAAATCCAACTCAAAGATACCTATGATGCTTTGAAATACAATCAATACGAAATTGTTATTCCTGAAGAGATTCGATTGCGGGCGTATAAATCGGTTGAAAGGATGTTGCGGATTGGTTGATGTATTTGTGTTTCCTGAAAGGTTTGAGTTTATTTGATAATTTTAAGGAACGCAGAGGTTCACAGAGCAGGCACAGAGTTACACAGAGAATAAATTTTCTTCAAGTAGTGACAGAACCCAAGTGAAGTGGTTTTAACGCTTTACTCAGTGGCGTATAAAATGTCCACTGGAACTGATTGTTAGAATTTTTTTAAAAGGGTATATCATCATCAAAACCATCATCTATTTTTGGCGGTGATATTGGTATTATTGGTTTTTTATTCCTGCATTTCTCACATCCATTACTCTCTGTGTCTGCATTCATATCTTCCTTTTTTAAAAACGAGTGACATTTTATACATTCTGGTACATCAAATTGCTGCGAACCACAACCACCACAAAATTTAGTATTCTCTATAGGGCTGCCGCAACTATCACATTGATAGGTGAGTTTATTGCCGCAATTTGTACAAAATGGCTCAGTGCTTTCTTCAATGAAATATGCGCCTCGGTAGTAACCTTGCGGCGACCAGTTTGCACTAGGACATAATATATTATTGCATACTGCTTTGCTAGGTGTATCAAGAAAAGGTAAAGATGCAAATGAAACCTGCTTTAATTCTCTTGAAAAATCATATACATTTAAATACCTTTCTTCCCTCTTATAAGAGGATGCTCTTTCGATTACCTTTTTTAGTGCTTCAGGAAATTTACTTTTAGAAGCTATTAAATTCTGAGCTTCAGGAGCTCCAGATAACATTTCACAAACTATTAACGCAAAAGAATATATGTCTGAACGTTGATCAACATCTTTCATATTTTGTTTTTGTTCAGGAGACATATACTGTACTGATCCTAAATGGTCACCTGTCTTAGTTGCTCTGGTCATTCCTGTATTTGGGTCAATTTTAAAACCAATTGAAAAATCTATCAGGTAGCAGTGACCAGAAGGAAGAATCATTATATTTGATGGTTTTATATCTCGATGAACTATATTCTTATTGTGTACAAAGCCAAGCGCATCTAATATTTGTATGGATATATTTATCGCAACATCAAGCGAGAGCGGTGCATGTTTTTTTAGATGTTCGTCTAACGTGATACCATCAATATACTGCATAACAATATATGGAATATCATCGCTATTTTTCTTAATAGAACCACAAGTTAAAACGTAAGGAATTGATGGGTGTTGTAAATCAGCTAGAAGTTGAGACTCGCGTATAAATTTTTTCTTTAAATCAGCGTTCTCTGTGTTGAACTTATTATCAAAGAATTTAATTGCTACTGAACGATTTAAAGATGACTGAAACCCTTTGAGCGTACGACCAGACAGCCCAGAACCACCTCAAACCCTTGTCTTAACAGATGCTCTTTATATTTATCGATCATTATTAAATTTATTCTTTTGAATTCTAACAATTATTTGCGTATTTTATGCACTGATAACTACTTTTTAGAATAAAAACCACTGTCAAATTAGTTGTTAATTGATTAATTTTATCATGTTTTGAGCAGTTCTTTTAACATTTATTATTAAATTTCGCTTTGGGTCGAATAAAAAATATTCGGTGTTTTATGGCTTTTCTTTGCGTTCCTTGAACAGCAAAGCTGTGGGTGAAACCCATAAATTTTATCAAACCAACTGCATCAACAAACTTTCAACGGGGACTTTTATGGGCTGGGTATGTTCAAAACAATTGGCGTCAACAAAGAGTAAATCCATGGCTACTTGAAAGGCATGGCGGGCTTTTGTTTTGAAACCATTTGAGGTATTTGTTGAGTGGTTTTTTGTATAGTTTGTACGGCTTTTTTTTATACTAAAATCGTACCTATCGTATAATAGTTTGGATTTTTATACGATACATCGTATTTTAGTCAAGTTTTAAGAACTAGGTAAAATTCCTGTTATAATTCTGATTTTATCTATAAGTAGCCCATGTTCGAAGAACTCCACCAAACAAAAGTCCTTATCATCGGTAGCGGAATAGCAGGTTTATCTGCGGCCATCGAATTGGCTGAGAACAATATCGCTTCTATTGTCATTACCCGTGCTTGGGATATTAATGATTCAAATACCAAACGTGCGCAAGGTGGGATTGTTTACAAGGGTACTGATGATAGCAAACAATTATTGATTAAAGATATTATGGCAGCTGGAGCAGGGCTGTGTCATCCGCAGGCGGTTGAGTTGTTGGCAGAGAAAGGGGCTGATTCAATAGACACTTTGTTATTGGGCAAATTGAATATTGCTTTTGATAAAGAAGATAGTCAACTAGCGCGATGCAAAGAAGCAGCGCATTCGATTAATCGCATCATTCATGCCAAAGATGCCACCGGTCTTGCGATTCAAAAAGCTTTGAGCAAAGAAGTAATAAACAACCCATTGATTACGGTGCTGATCGCTCATACGGCGATTGATTTAATCACACCCAATCACCACAGCACCGATAAACTCACGGTTTATGACCGGCGCAGTTGTGTGGGTGCTTATGTTTTGGACAATAAATCGGGTAAAGTGAAACGAATTTTGGCAGAAAACACCATCCTTGCCAGTGGAGGTTTGGGGCAAATCTTTTTACATTCTAGCAACCCAAAAGGGTCGCGTGGTGATGGCATAGCGATGGCAAATCGAGCTGGGGCGAGAATTATCAATACCGAGTTTGTGCAATTTCATCCCACCACTTTTTACAAAAAAGGAGCGGATAATTTTTTAATTTCCGAAGCCGTTCGAGGAGCGGGTGCAAAACTGGTCAATGCCAAGGGTGAACCTTTTATGCATAAATATGCACCCAAATGGTTAGATTTGGCCCCGCGTGATGTGGTTTCGCGCAGTATTTTTACCGAAATGACCATTAATGATGAACCGTGTATGTATTTGGATATTAAGTCTGAATTATCACCAAATGAAATCAAAGACAAATTTCCGACCATTTATGATTATTGTTTAAAATTCGATGTGGATATCACCAAACAATTGATTCCTGTCACACCAGCCGCTCATTATTCTTGCGGTGGTATTTGGGTGGATATGCAAGGCAAGACTGATATTGATAACCTTTATGCGATTGGAGAAGTCGCTTGTACGGGTTTACACGGTGCCAATCGTTTGGCCAGCACCTCATTGCTTGAAGGTTTGGTTTGGGGCTTAGAATCAGCTCGACATATTGCCCATGATAAAGTTAAAACCATAGATAAAAAAACCATTCCTCCATGGCAATCTAATAAAAACAACTTCGCTGATGAAGTATTGATACAACACGACATCAACCGCATCCAATCCATTATGTGGAATTATGTCGGTGTAAGCCGTTCACCCGAACGCTTGATGCGCGCTTTGCGAGAACTGCGTAATTTAGAAACAGATATTGAAGGTTTTTATCGCGACAACAAAGTCAGCGACGCTTTGATTGGATTAAGAAATACCGTGAGAACCGCGATTATTATCACTTTGGCGGCCTGGTCTAATAAACAAAGTATTGGATGTCATTTTCGAGAAGACAGTTTGCTAGAATGACTGTTCATAAGCCTCTTTTATCCAACTTTTCAATTCATTGTCAATATCTGTTAATTGGGTCAATTGTACTCGGTGGGTACACATGGTTCCAAAAGGGCCGGAATTTTCAAGTCTATCAGTTATGGGTTTGTCTTTAAGTTTTAATCCCAGATCAATACGTGATTTTGTTGCTGGTTTGATTAGAATAAATTGTTTTTTGCGGATGATGCTAACAGCCGTCTTTTTGGGTGCAATGGTCACATCATCACCCAGTGTTTTTACAAAAGAAATCAATTCTTGATATATCAGTTTAAGGTTTTCTTTGCCCTTGTATTGGTTTTCAATTAAATCATCTTCGGTATTGTTTTCTTCTTTTGATAAAGAAACAATGGTGTTGGCGAATCCATGGGTTACATCGTGTTCTTTTTTCAAGTAATTCACCGCTTGCATGTGTTTTTCGAAAGTTTCTTTTTTCAATAAAACTTTCCATTGCTCTAATGATTTGCCGGTTTTTTCAGGCATATTGTTTATCATGGTCTGTAGTGCTTTATCCATTTTCAATTTACTCTATTTTTATGTTTTAAATCAATCAATTTTCTTGGCTTCGTGATCACCATTTTGATGCAAGGTGACACTAATAACTTTATCACCTTCATCAAGATTAAAGGTCAATTGTGCATCAACTCCGATGAGGCTGAACTTATGTAGGTCAGTGCCCACTATTTCAATTTTTTCTTGGCTTGTGGCTTGAGTGTACATCTTGTTATCTACAGTAAACATTTTGAGGTGGAAATTTTCTGTTAATGCATATTCTCCAATATATATTTTAAATTGATTCTCATCAACTTCAATCGTTGTTAAGGTCGGGATGGGTTTGTCAGATCTAACCCATTTTTTATCAGACCTAGTGCTTTTTAATATTACTGATACAATTGCATTTTGCGAATCTCTAATAAATTCTAACGTAATGGTATCGCCGTCAAAAAAGAATTTATCCTTTGCATAAGGCAGTAATTCATATCTTGATCCACCTGTTCGCATAGAATATAGCTTTCCTTCATCAAAAGTAATTATTCGTTCATCATCAGACTCTGAGGTATAAACCGCTTCATAGGATTTTAGAGCTTCTTCTTTAAGTGTGATTTTTTTCCTATCAAGAAAAGGTTTACCAATTGCTATTGCGGCTAACTTTTCAGCTACATCACCAGGAAAATTGCACAGGCAATTCGAAAGAACTGCGACAAAAACTTTTTCATTGGTTAAATAGTTAGATGCACTAAGAAAACCATTAATTCCGCCATTGTGTGAAATCATAGGACTGCCTTGAATATTACCTATGGCCCAACCAAAGCCATAATCTGTTTGAGAACCATCATTGAGTGTAAAAACACTGTGTGCTTTTGATCGACTGGCTTTTGTCATCACTTTATCAGACATAACTGCCGCATACCATGTGGATAAATCATCAACGGTTGAAAGCAATGATCCCGCAGCAAAGGGTCGAGTCATGCTTAAAAAATCATCATTTTTATAACCATTTTCATCCTTGGCATAACCTGCTGCTCGGTTTTTAATGATAGGAGAGTTACCACCATAATACGAATTTTTCATGCCTAAGGGTGTAAAAATATGTTGTTGGATGTATTCAGCATAAGTCTGACCAGAAACTATTTCTATGATGTACCCCAATAAAAAATAACCAGAATTATCGTACAAGAACTTCTCTCCTGGAGTAAAATCCATGGGTTCCGATTTAAAATAATCAACCATTTCTTTTGGCGTGACATCTTGTTTTCGCACTTCTTTAGTCCATTTTTTCATCCCCGTATAACTTTTTATACCAGAGGTATGTGTCAACAAATTTTCAATGGTAATGGTATAACCATGCGTTGGGTAATCTTTGATGTATTCTGTAATATCATCATCTAAATTAATTTTGCCTTTTTCCACCAACTGCATGATGGCCGATGCTGTAAATTGTTTGGTAATTGAGCCAATGCGAAACACATTTTCTGGTTTCATTTCTACTCCAAGCTCAAGATTCGCCATGCCGAAGGCTTTACGGTAAATAGTTTTGCCGTCTCTGACCACCAAAGCAACACCTCCAGGGCCATTCTTCTCAAATAATTCATTGAGCAAAGTATCAATTTTTTTATTGGTGCTTTTGGCGCATATTTGGAAGCTAAGACAAAATAAGATTATTATACTGGCTATGTTTTTCATGATATTTCCTTTCAACAATAGAGCTTAGTATTTTACAGTGTTTACTCAAACTTTAAATAGGTTAATAGTCACTGTTTTTTCTTTGTGTCTTAGAGTCAGATAACATACAATTCGAAAATAATTAAAACATATACAATGAAATGAAAATAGCCATAGCCCAAATCAACCTTACCGTTGGTGATATTAAATTCAATCAACGCAACATTTTAGACCAAGTGAAAAAAGCGCAGGCTTTGCGGGTAGATTTATTGGTATTTCCAGAATTAACAGTTTGTGGTTATTTGCCTGAGGATTTGCTCTATCATCAACAGTTTATCGATGATTGTTTAACCTCGGTTAAGTTTATTGCTGAACAGTGCCAAGAAATTTGTGTGGTGATTGGGTTTCCTCGAAATCACCCCAATGAACCCGAAAAACTGCATAATTCAGCAGCCTTTATCCAGAATGGCAAAATCAAAATGATGTATGATAAACATCAGCTGCCCAATTACTTGGTGTTTGATGAACACCGTTATTTCACCAAAGGCTCTCATGATGGAATACTAGAAGTTGAAATAAAGGGCGAAAGTCATAAATTTGGGGTGAACATTTGTGAGGATATTTGGAATGATGCAAAAATCGTTGTAGAACAGGCCAAGGATAATGTTGATTGGCTACTTAATATATCAGCCTCACCTTATGCGGTGGATAAAATCGGTTCTCGCATTCGCATGTTGCAAAAACGTTGTAAGGACAATGGTGCTAACTTGGTTTATTGTAACAATGTCGGTGGTCAAGATGAATTGGTCTTTGATGGTACTAGTGTGATTATTAATTCTGATGGAAAATTACTGGCCCAGTGTGAAACTTTCCAATCACAATTGTTGGTATTTGATACCACTGATAATGAGATTCAAATCAGTGAACGACTAGACCACCAAACAGAGTTGTACGAAGCCTTATTGATGAGTACCCGTGATTATTTCCATAAAAATGGTTTTTTAAAAGCCATTGTTTGTCTTTCGGGCGGCATTGATTCGGCATTAACAGCAGCCATAGCGGTGGATGCATTGGGCGCTGAAAATGTACTGGGTTTATTGTTGCCCTCTAAGTTTTCATCCAAGCATTCAATCGAAGATGCTTTAGAATTGGCGGAGAATCTCAAAATTAAAACCCATAGCATCGAAATTGAATCGCTTCACTCTGTTTTTGAAAAAACTTTAACTCCGTTTATGGAGGATTATTTTAAAAATCTCACTGATGAGAATATCCAAGCACGCATCAGGGGCACATTGGCAATGGCTTTTGCCAACAACGACAATGCTATTTTATTGTCCACTGGCAATAAGAGTGAAAGTGCTGTTGGCTATAGCACACTTTATGGTGATATGGCTGGTGGGTTTGCTATCATTAAGGACTTGTTTAAATTAGAAGTTTATGAATTGTGTGAATACCGCAATACGATTTCAGTGGTCATTCCAGAAAGCACTATTAGCAAACCACCATCAGCAGAACTGCGTCTTGATCAAAAGGATTCTGACTCTTTGCCTGATTATGAAACATTGGATGATATTCTAAAAGCGTATATTCATGATTTCAAAGATGCTGAACAAATTGCCTCACAAGGACACGATATAAATTTGGTGAAAAGAATATTAAAGCAAGTTGATAGAAATGAATACAAACGTCAACAAGCAGCTCTTGGACCGCGTTTAACCAAAATGGCCTTTGGCAAAGACAGACGCATGCCAATAACCAATGGTTATCCGAATAATTATGGTTGATGGGAAAGTGTCAAACGTTTAAAAAACTGACTTATGACACATGTAGAATTTATTAGTATGGGTTAAGCTTGTTGACTGTATTTAACAAGAGATTAAATTATGTTAACTTTTAGAAAATCATTAATGATATTACTGTCTGCTGCATTGTTGATTGGTATCAATGCTTGTTCTCTTTCTGGAAAAATCAAGGAAAACAAAGCGCCTAAAATGGATACTTTGGTCAGTGTACAATGGTTGAGCGATCATTTGAATGACACCAATTTAGTCGTATTAGATACAACAGTAATAGTAAAAATGAATCCCAATGGCGGATTTAGTATGGTTAGTGGACAACAACAGTTTGAAAAAGAGCATATTCCCAATGCTGGATTTGCAGATCTGTTGGGTGATTTATCAGCAACCGATACCCAGATGAAGTTTGTTATGCCCTCTGCTGAGCAATTTCGTCTTGCAATTGGTGAATTAGGAATAGGCAATGATTCATTGGTCGTTTTGTATGATACAGTCAATCAAGCGTGGCCTGAACGACTATGGTGGATGTTGCGTTGGGCAGGGCATGAGAATGTTGCTATCTTAGACGGCGGCATGCAGGCATGGAAAGCAGAAACAAGACCCCTTTCAAACAAGCAACCAACCTATGTTAAGAAATCTTACACACTTCACTTGAAGCCAGAAATTATTGCAGATCAAGACGAAGTTTTGGCTGCTATTAAAGATGAACAGGTTGAAATAGTAGACTCCTTATCATCTGTTCATTATTCAGGACAATTTTCAATGTATCCCAGAGCAGGACACATCGCTACTGCGATTAATTTGGATTCTTCCAAAATGATTGATGAATCGGGCAAACACATTAGCAGTGAAGAAATGAATGTCTTTTATAATAAAAGTCATGACAAACGGATTATCACTTATTGTGGCGGTGGAGTCGCAGCATCATTAACAGCATTTGAATTGGTGAAAGCAGGGTACAACAATGTTGCGGTTTATATGGGGTCCTTACAAGAATGGACAGCAAGCCCGGATAATCCAATGGCCATAGTCGATGACTGATTTTGACTCCATACAGCAATACGGTGGCAAAAGGAGACATGTTTTATAGTTGTGATAATGTTGAATATGCCTAAATTTAGCCAATATTTTCATCCTTCAAAGAGGTTTTCTATTCTCGGGAAAGCTCCTAGGGAGCAACTTAAAGTGCAATCATTTGTAGCAAAACGCCAGTAAACCATGCCCCATAAGTACCTATAGCATAACCAAACACAGCCAACAATACACCAACTGGAGCAAGTGAAGGATGGAAGGCACTAGCAACTACTGGGGCAGAAGCCGCACCACCAACATTGGCCTGTGAGCCTACCGCCAAAAAGAACAAAGGGGCTTTTATTATTTTACCAACGACTAGTAATAAGATTGCATGGATACCAATCCAAACACCGCCGATTAAGAAAACCACTGGGTCATCAAATAGTTTTGTCACATCCATATGCAGACCTATGGTTGCAACAAGGATGTAAATAAACACAGATCCTACTGCTGAAGCACCGCCACCTTCAAGATTTTTGGCTTTTGAAAAAGACAGAAAAACACCAATTGTAGTTGCTACTACAACCAACCAGAAGAATTCTTTGCCCAAGCTTAGTTTTTTTAATGTAGGGTAACTGTCATTGATAATAGGTGCAATCCAATTGGCAAAAGCATGCCCAATGGCTGTTACAAAAAAGGCAATGGCAAGAATAAATATCAAGTCGTTTAAATTGACATTGCGCGCATTTTTAGTTTGAAAAGTTTCCATTTTTAATTTAATACGTTCAATAGCTGAAACATCTGCTCCAGTTTTAGCATCAATTTTTTCAGATCGCTTTGCCATGATTAATAAAATAGCCATCCATAAATTCGCCCAGAGAACATCCACTGCAATCATTTTGTTATAGGATGCTTCTGAAACTTCATAAACTTCTTTCATTGCAACTTGATTGGCACCTCCTCCTATCCAAGATCCTGCGAGTGTAGTCATGCCTCTCCAAATTTCATCAGCGGCACTGCCTGAAAAAGTATCAGGAAAAACGGTACGTACCACCATAAAGGCAATAGGCCCGCCAATGATTATGCCGAATGTTCCTGTTAAAAACATGATGCCAGCCTTTGGACCTAAACGTATTATGCTTTTTAAATCAACGCTTAATGTTAAAAGGACAAGAGCAGCAGGCAATAAATAACGAGAGGCGACGTAATACAATTTCTTTGAGTCCTCTTCTTCAAACAGACCAAAAGTATTCAATAATGAAGGCAGGAAATAACACAATAGTAAAGCTGGAACAACGCCATAAAACTTTTTCCAAAACTTGGCTTGGTGTTGTTGGGTATAAAAAACCAGTCCTAAAATGCCTGCTAAAATGCCAAATAAAACCGCATCGGATTGGATTAATGGTATAGTCTCATCATGCATTATTTCATTCCTCAAGAAAATTCTTCAATAAGAAAATTCGATGGTTTTTCTCCACGAATTAACTCTTTTGCTTATATCGACCCACAAGCATGCGTCATTGGTGATGTCGAAATAGGTAAAGATTCGTCAATCTGGCCAATGGCTGTAGTTCGGGGAGATGTAAACTCTATTAAAATTGGTAAAAACACCAATATTCAGGATGGTAGTATACTACATGTCACCCACAAAAGTGCGCAAGATTTGGATGGCGCTCCTTTGACAATAGGCGATGGTGTTACAGTTGGACACGGAGCTATTTTACATGCCTGTACAATTGGTGATTATTGTCTAATCGGAATGGGTGTAACAGTCATGGATAAATGTGTGATTGAACACCATGCGATGATTGGTGCGGGTTCAGTTGTTCCTCCCAATAAACACATAAAAACAGGCGAACTGTGGCTAGGAAACCCTGCAAAAAAAATCAGAAATTTAACTGAAAAACAAATGGCAGACCTAGAATACTCTGCTGACCATTATGTTAAGTTGAAAAACAAATATAAGTAAAGAAGTTCAGAAAGCAGTCCTTAAAAAGAATATCAGCATTCCTTCGCTAAAAATTTCTATTCTTGAACAACTTCCTGGCTTCAATCGGGCATTCTTTTTATTCGGGCTGTGTAGTGCCTTTTTCTAAATTTTTGGCTATAGCGTCCAAAGCTCTGTCAAATAATGCAACTTTTTCTAATAGTTGAATAGACTTATTTCTCAAGCCCTCGGCCAATGCCAGTTTGGTTTTGTCTGATGTTTTCAACCCCCTTGAATTAACAAATAGGAACTTTCCTGTAATCGGGCTAATCCATGAGAGCTTGGCTCTTATAGTGGTTTCAGACTGGATAAATTCCATCCATGTATTCACTTTTAAAGCGTCTACCATTTCGGAGAATTCATCGTTAATTTCTTCATACACTTGAGTGTCTTCAGATGGCGCTATGATTTCTTCAATATATTCTGCGATTTCATGTTGCTTGTGTTTATCTGATAGTTTTAGAATTTCTTCTGCTGGAATGAGTTCAACAGGAGCTTTGTCATCTTTATTCGATAAATCAATTTTATGTACTTCATAGATGCAATTAATAAGCTCATGTTGTTTATCAACAAGTTCTTTGGCTTGAAAAGCAAGTAAATCTAAACCTGATTTGTACAGTGCTGAAAGATTTTTTACATCAGATTTGGTTACTTCTTTGTCAACAAAAGGTTCTGAATATTTAATTACTTCATCAATAAACAAAACTTTTTGTTTATATTCTTCTGAGTCAATTGTGTGCCTCAAATGCATCAAAATCAACACATTCGACCACTCTCCAAGAAGTATGTCTCTAACTAAAATGGGCATTTGCCTATTGGTTATTTTATCCACCAATAGCTTAGCAGTTTGTTCTTTGGCTTGAGAGATTTTTTCTTGACCAATGGTTTTTTCCTGAGTACGCTTTTGTAATACATCTGATTTTTTCTTGAGTTGTTTTAAGAATTTTTCAAAATCAGTTTGTATGGTGGTAAAAATTTCATGGCCATACTCGTCTAGCTCTAATATGTCATGCACAACTTTTTCTAGTTTAGATATAAAACGGTTGTTTTTATCGGTTTTTTGGCTCCAACCAACAGAGACCAGAGACAGTTTATCCAATAAAGTTCGCGCTGGATGCTCCTTGTCTGCAAATAATTGATTGTCCTTTAACGCAATTTTTAAATAGGGGATTTGTAATCTAGCCAATATGACCTGTATTGAATCTGGTAGATTTCTATCCTCAACAATAAATTGAAACAATAAGGCAACAAGGTTGATGGTATCTTCGTCCTTTTGTTCAACCTTTTTATCTTTTGAGTTTGAATCTAATTTATGTAATTGATTAATTAAATCATCCTTAATTTCAATAGGTGATTTATTTGAGTAATGGTTGTTATTTACATTACCCAATACTTCACCTTGCAAAATAGACAAGGCATTGATCATCGATCCCATATCAATATTGGCGACAGGAACCCTTGCACCAGTTGATGGCATTGCAGCGGTGTTATTGAGAGTTGTGTTTTGATCGGTTTGTTGATGGCTGCGTTTAAATAGCTGTGAAATTAACTGGTAATTAGGGTCAACACTCTGTTGTTCAGAAGGGTTGTCGTTACTTTGTTGGATTTGTTCTGATTGAGCTATAGGTTGATTTGTATTTGAAGTTGGCTCTTGTTGTATTCTGTTTCCAGAATTGTTAACTCCCTGTGCAGAACGGCCAACATTGTATTTGATTTCTGGGAGAATACCTTTATCAACAAGGAATTCATTGATGTGGTTATAAAAATCGTTCAGTTGTCCCATAATACATCTTTCAAACAACTTATACAAAATAAGTTTGGTAGTGACATTAATATCTAAAATTTTGATGCTGTTGGAAAAGGAGTGCACCAATACATGTGGGCCAATTGGAATTTGTTCAGAAGATAATTTGCTGCCGGACGCAAGCAGTGAAAACCTCTTTTTCAATGCAAACATATGGCGATGATACACCATCTCTGATTTTTGAATCAGGTTTGTTTTTGCCAGTGTTTCATCCAACTCCTTTTCATCGATTAATGACAGTGATAACGAACTCTGGTTGTTATCCTTTTTATCAATTTTAAAAAATTCAAATTCATTTTTTTTAAAAGATACAAAAGTAGATTTGATGTTGTTGAAAAAATCAATGAAAATTTTATCGCGGGACTTGCGAACACTTCGCATTGATTCAAAGTAGAGTGTTTGTTTTTGATTGGAATCAGATTTTTCTGCCAAATCAAAAAGGGTATCATCCAATGATTCAAAGCAAATAACTAATTTGGGCTTTAAATCAGTAACAAAATTGGCCAATATTTGTGGCAGCAACTCTCCAAAGGCAGCAGCCTCTTTATTTTCTCTATGTTTATCTAGATTGGCTATTTGTTCATTTTTATCATTCATAACAGGTCAAAAGTATTGTGAACTCGATTTCTATTATAACAATTAAATTAAATAAATTTGAGATACATATCACAGTTAGTCATACATGCTAACTCTGCGGTATTATGCCGCAGGGTTAGCATGAAAGCAGATATGCCTAAATTGTTGTAGTAATTGCTTTCCTAAATCATCGGTATGGATTTGGGAAAGCAATGTCTCTGGAGATAATCCTTCTTGTTCAATATCGTCAGAACGCGCTTTAATATAACACTTTATAATATCCGTGGTGAACTCTGGATGAAATTGTAGTCCCCAAATGTATTTTTTGTATCTAAAGGCATGATTGGGATCTAGATCAGTGTAACCCAGCAGAGCAACATTGTTTGGAAGTTGAATAACTGATTGCTGGTGTGTAGCGATCAGTTTTAAATAATTGGTGCTGATATCAATAATATTTTTAAATAAAAGATCCTTTTTCAGGCGTTCATTTATAAGCATATTAACTTGTCCTATTTGTCGGCCTTTGGGATTCCAATCAACAATTCCCCCCAAAGCTTTTGCCAATAATTGATGCCCATAACAAACGCCAAGCA
>JAJRQG010000158.1 GCA_024280395.1 Gammaproteobacteria bacterium
AATCCAGTTAAAGAGTCAACTTCTGTTTGTTTTTTTAACTGTAAATTTAAGATGGAAAGCTCATTGTGTTGGTTTTCTATTCTATTATTTTTATCAAGTAGAACTTTGTTTATTTTGCCTCTTAAGCGCCATGATCGGTATATCAAGAATAGCATCACCACTAGAGCTGTCAATAAAACAAACATCAGTTTTCTGATTTTTAATTCTAGGTCATTTTTATGGTTGAGTAATGCAATGTCCTTTTGTTGCTTATCTCTAACTAACTCAGAATTGACTAATTCTTGTTCTTTCTTTTCAAATTCATATTTAGACAGAATCTGATTCACTTGTTTTGTTGATTCAACTTCAGTTAATTCATCATTCAAAATTTTGTATTCTTGCAGCATCTGAAAAGCACGTTTGTAATCTTTTTTTATTTCCAATACTTCTATCATTTTAGGGTAGAGTTCCACTCGTTTAAGTTTGTAATCATTTTTCATGAAAATTTTATGGGCTAGTTCATAAAACTCTAGAGCATGGTCATAGTTTTTCATCGCGGCATAAACATCTGCTCGTGACTTAAAAGAAACGCCACGCAAAGTAATATCATCTGAATCTTCTATTTCTTCTGCGCTTTTATTTAGTTGTTCCAAAGCCAGTTCATATTCGCCAGTCTGTGTATATAAGTACCCCAAGTTATTTCGCGCACTGGCCGTAGAGCTTCCAATCTCAGTGCTGATTTCTATTGATTTGTGTAAGTTTTTTATGGCTTCATCAAATACCCCTTTTTCGATTTGTGCTGCGGCCATATTGCTGTACACCGATGCAGTTGACTTACTGGGTTTAGCATTAATAACCAATGCTTTTTGACTGTATTCAATGGTTCTGTCATATTCTTTTAGCCCGAAATACAAGGAGCCTAGATTTTGATACCGAATAGAACCTATTGGAATATCATTGTCCTCAAGTATTTTAATTGAATCAAGCATGTATTGTGCTGCGGTGGATAATTTGGCCTGTTGTGCATAGACAGCGCCAATGGTGTTTAATAAATTGCTAACAGATTTATGTTTGGTTTTGTTAATATATTCAAGTGCTCTAAGAAAGTAAGTTTCTGAAGCCTCAAATTCTGCAGAAAAATAATGTTTGAAACCCATTTCCTCATTCAATTCATACAAAGCCAAGTTTCTATTTTTTTGCCCGGCCTTTTTTTTGATTAATTCATTGATAACAGAATCTATCTGTTGGTAGGTTTCAATGTGATTATCTGTGGTTTTTGATTTTCTTATATAATTAATTTTCCGAGCCAATAGTAATCCCCTTGCACTGGCTTCAAGTGATTCTAGTAACAAGAACTGATCAATAAGTTCCTTAGCTGAATCGTACTGTTTGTTTTTCATATAGGCAGAAACCAAAGTTAGGCCTGCTTTTAAATTTTTTGGATTAATTTCTTTTCCTTGCCAGAGTTGTTTTGCTTTTTCTAACCCTTTTTGCGGTTCAGTCGTAATTAATTCATGAATATTTTGGCTACTTTCCTGACAAATGGCTGTAAAGCTTAAAAGTAACAAAAAAAACACCCCTGCAGGTTTTAGTCTAAAAATTAACATAATGCATCTATTTTTCATTGGCTTAGTATAAGTGATATAGATTAGAATTATAAGCCTATATTCTATTCACCTATCAATTGATTACTTACTAAATCGTATTTATCTATCTAGATTAGGGATGTATATTTGTGGCGCCAATTTTAAAAACACTGATTTTAGTGATTTATGCTCTTCAAAACCATTAAATACTTAACCTTATTTGTATAATAAAGTATGATGCGTCCTCGAATTATTGCGTGGGCGCTTTTTTATGTCTGCAAACTTTATAAAATTAAATAGAATGAACGATTATGACAGATTTATCAAAATATAGGAATATAGGAATTTTCGCCCACGTTGATGCGGGTAAAACCACAACAACTGAACGTATCTTGGCACTAACAGGTAAAATTCATCAAACAGGTGAAGTACATGATGGTGAAGCCACTACAGATTTCATGGACCAAGAACGTGAACGTGGTATCACGATTCAATCAGCTGCAACGAGTTGTGTTTGGAAGGATCACCGTTTAAATATTATTGATACTCCAGGTCACGTAGATTTTACTGTAGAAGTTTATCGTTCTTTAAAAGTATTAGATGGCGGTGTAGGTGTGTTTTGTGGATCTGGTGGTGTAGAGCCTCAGTCTGAAACAAATTGGCGTTATGCAAATGACTCGGAAGTAGCTCGTGTTATTTTTATTAATAAATTGGATCGTATTGGTGCTGATTTCTACCGTGTAGTTAAGCAGGTTGATGAAGTATTGGGCGCAACACCTTTGGTCATGGTTTTGCCTATTGGTATAGAAGAAAATTTTGTTGGTGTTGTTGATTTATTGACCCGTGAAGCTTATGTTTGGGAAGATACAGGTAATTTGGATTTTACAATTCAAGAAGTACCTGCTGATATGGTTGACAAGGTTGAAGAATACCGTGAAATGTTGATTGAGACTGCTTTAGAGCAAGACGACGAAGCATTAGAAGCATACTTAGAAGGTGAAGAGCCATCATTGGATGTGATCAAAGCATGTATTCGTAAAGGCACAAATACCATGGACTTCTTTCCTACTTATTGTGGTTCTGCATTTAAAGACAAAGGCGTTCAAAATGTATTGGATGCTGTGGTTGATTACTTACCTAGCCCTACAGAAGTTAAGCCGCAACCAGAAGTGGATTTAGAAGGTGTTGAAACAGGTGAATTCGCTATTGTTGATATTGATCGTCCTTTAAGAGCTTTGGCATTTAAGATTATGGAAGACAGATTTGGCGCATTAACATTTGTACGAATCTATTCAGGTAAAATGGACAAAGGCATGCAAGTGTTGAATACATTTACTGGAAAAACAGAAAGAATCGGCCGAATTGTTGAAATGCATGCCGATGAAAGAATTGAATTAGAAGGCGCTCAAGCCGGTGATATTGTTGCTGTTTTGGGCATGAAAAATGTTCAAACTGGTCATACATTATGTGATCCAAAAAATCCTGCAACACTTGAGCCAATGGTTTTCCCTGATCCTGTAATCTCAATGGCTATTAGCCCTAAAGATAAAGCAGCATCAGAAAAATTATCAGTTGCTATCGGTAAAATGATAAAAGAAGATCCATCATTCAGAGTAGAAACTGATGAAGATTCTGGTGAAACTATTCTTAAAGGAATGGGTGAACTTCACTTAGACATCAAGATTGATATTCTGAAACGCACTTATGGCGTTGATGTAGAAGTGGGTGCTCCTCAAGTGGCATACCGTGAAACTATTACCAAACTTGTTGAAGATACTTATACGCATAAGAAACAATCAGGTGGTGCCGGTCAATTTGGTAAATTGGATTATGTTATTGAACCAGGTGAAACTGGTTCGGGTTATGTATTTGAATCGACTGTAACTGGTGGTAATGTTCCTAAAGAATATTTCCCTGCAATTGAAAAAGGCTTTAAATCTTTGATGGAAGAAGGTGTTTTGGCTGGATACCCATGTTTGGATCTGAAATTTACTATTACTGATGGTGCTTATCATGCAGTGGATTCATCTTCAATGGCATTTGAGTCAGCAGCGAAAGGTGCTTACCGTCAATCACTACCAAAAGCCGGCCCTCAATTAATGGAGCCTATTATGGCAGTTGATGTCTTTACTCCAGATGATCACGTTGGTGATGTGATTGGTGATTTAAATCGCCGCCGCGGCATGATCAAATCTCAAGAGCCTGCAGCAACTGCTGTCCGCATCAAAGCAGATGTACCATTATCAGAAATGTTTGGGTATATCGGTACTTTACGTACAATGACATCGGGTCGTGGTCAATTCTCTATGGAGTTTTCTCATTATAACCCTTGTCCTAGAAATGTAGCTGAAGAAGTTATAGCAGATGCAAAAGAACGTAAGGAAGCCAAAAACAAATAAATAGTTGTTTGGTTTTTATGTAATGTAGGGGCGCGATCTATCGCGCTCTTTTTTTTTATTTTACTTAAAAAATATGCGATCAATCGTGCATCTACAAGGCACAATGTGAAAACTGACTGAGTTAATCCAGATTTTTAAATTCAGTTTGTCTTAAAGCTTCGTATAATACAATTGCTGCTGTATTCGATAAATTCAAACTGCGAGACCGTTCCTTCATAGGTAACCTGACTTTGTCTGTCAAGCAATCAAGGCACAATATGTCATCGGGAATGCCACGTGTTTCTGGTCCAAAAATAAAATAATCATTTTCTTTGTAAATCACTTTACAGTAGTTGGTGCTACCTTTGGTGGTGAGCGCAAACAGTCTTTTGGGCTTGGCTTTTGTCATGAAGTCAGCAAAATTATCGTATTCTAAAACTTCAGCATATTCGTGATAATCAAGCCCTGCACGCCGTAAGGCTTTTTCCTGCATTTTAAAGCCCAATGGGTGTATTAAATGCAGTTGTGCGCCCGTATTGGCACACAATCGGATGATGTTGCCAGTATTGGGTGGTATTTCAGGTTCAAAAAGAACAATGTTAAACATGATTTGTTTTAATATTTGAGTGAGCTAATGTTAGAATAAAATTCCTAAAATTAATACCAATTTTGAAATTAAATGTCACTTAAAAATATTCTTACAACCATAGACCCTTATCTCAAATTAATTCGCTTTGATCGTCCTATTGGGACATTGTTATTGTTGTGGCCAACATTGTGGGCTTTGTGGTTGGCAGCAGGTGGTATTCCGCCTATTAAATATTTGATTATTTTTACTTTGGGTGTGTTTTTAATGCGATCGGCAGGCTGTGTTATCAATGACATTGCAGATAGAAAATTTGACAGCAAGGTTCAACGCACCAAAAATAGACCTTTGGCACAGAACCAGTTGCCCGTGTTAAATGCCATGATATTCTTTGTTGTTTTGATGTTATGTGCGGTTGTTTTATTAATTTTCTTAAATTCATTAAGTATAAAAGTGGCGTTAGTAGCAGCATTTTTTGCTATTACTTATCCGTTTATGAAACGTTATACCTATTTGCCACAAATATATTTAGGGATTGCCTTTGCTTTATCTATTCCAATGGCATACGCACAAATACAAAATACCATTCCAGCAGAAGCTTGGTTGTTGTTTATAATCAATATATTTTGGACAACTGCTTATGACACCATGTATGCCATGGTGGATAGAGAAGACGATGAAAAAATAGGGGTGAAATCTACCGCGATCTTATTTGGAGATTTAGATATCATCATTACTTCTGTGATACAGAGCATGATGTTATTGGCATTATTGTTATTGGGTAAAAAGCTTGGATTGAATATTTATTATTATTGGGGTTTGTTGGTCGTTTTGATACTGTTTATTTTTCAAAATAAATTATTGAGAAGTCGGAAAACTGAAAATTATTTTAAAGCTTTTCTTAATAACAATTGGGTGGGATTGGTATTGTTTCTAGCTATTGCAGTTGCGTTACAATTTGAAATTTAACGAATGTTAACGGTACGATTAAATTCAGCCACATCTTTCAGTAAAAATATCATGCTATGTGATTCTTCATAATTACGAATATAACCATCTTTGCTATACTGCCATCTGGTGGTTTTTTCTCCGATGGTAAAATCGACTAAGTATTTAAATTCTGGACCTGCATCAGGTGTTTCTTCTTTTCCGTAAAAAATTCTTTGAATGACTTCAATTGTCGAAGAATCATCTGTGTTCAATAATATGCCACTACTATCGCTTTTAACGACCACGTGTGATATTTTAGGGTTTGAACCACCGCAGCTGATTAATAAACCAACAAGAAGGGTTAATACAATTGTTTTTAATACTTTCATTTTTATTCTAGTTATTTATTAAAAAAATGTGGGACTGTGTGAGAACTATTAAACAATATATCACAATAGAAATTTAATATCAATATCTAAAATATCTATCAATACTTATCATGGGCTTAAATATGAAAACCCATGTTCTTGTAACCACATCATTCTTGGTATACCATTTTTCACCACATTAACACCATCAATTAATTTAATGTCTATGCCTCTGTCTCTTTTGATGGTCTTAATTGTATCGCCACAAGCGGTAAAAATCACATCCTGTAGCATTAGGCTTTCGATTCTTTTCCGAAATTCACTTTCTTTTGTTAAAAACCAAATTCCAGGGCCATAAGCCACCAATTCAATTTCGACATTATCTATTCCATAAAATTTTGATATATTCACAATATTCGATAACACTTCGGATTGAAGCTCGGCATTTTTCTTATTCATTTGTATGACTAGCTTGTGAACTTCAAATTCATCATCGCCAGCTGCGATAACGGTATTTTGAAATGCACATGCATTGATTAGAAATACACTTGCAATAAAGGCAATTTTTTTAATCATGAGGAACTCCTACTTGAATTCAATTGTATTGAACCTTATTATATGCCAACTGTCATAACATGGTCAAAATAATAAAGGTTGAATATGGTAAATCAAGAAGCAACTAAAATTTCAGAAACGGCAAAAATCTTTCAAAAAGTCAGTGAGTCTTTATCCCAAGAGATATTTGGGCAGGCAAAGCTTGTGGATAGAATACTAATGGCTTTATTGTCACATGGCCACTTATTGGTAGAAGGAGCACCGGGTCTTGCTAAAACTACAGCAATTAAGGCATTAGCAGATCGTTTGGAAGGTGACTTTAAACGCATTCAGTTTACCCCTGATTTATTGCCGTCCGACTTAACAGGCACCGAAATTTACCGTGCCCAAACGGGTGAATTTGAATTTCAAAAAGGGCCGTTGTTTCATAATTTGATTCTGGCAGATGAAGTCAATCGAGCACCTGCAAAAGTACAGTCAGCTTTGCTGGAAGCCATGGGTGAACAACAAATTACCATTGGTAGTACCACTTACCCACTGCCAAAATTATTTTTGGTGATGGCTACTCAAAACCCAATTGAACAAGAAGGGACTTATCCACTACCTGAAGCACAATTGGACAGGTTTCAAATGCATGTTTCGATTGATTACCCTGATTCGCATACAGAAAAAGATATATTGAAGTTGGCTCAAGACCGAGATAAAGATGGGTATGTGAAGCCAGCCAAAGGTTCAGCCTTTTTAACCCAAGAAAACGTGTTTGAAGCTCAGCAACAAGTGTTGAACATGTACGTGGCAGAAAACTTGCAAGATTATATGATTGAATTGATTTTAGCCACAAGAAATCCTGCTAAATATGACAAACAATTGGCAGAGATGATTAGTTATGGAGGTTCTCCTCGTGCCACAATCGCATTGGATAGGTGTTCTCGAGCGCATGCATTCTTGCGTGGCCGTGATCACTTGTTGCCTGAAGATATTCACAGTGTGATTCATGATGTGTTGAGACACCGTTTGATATTAACATTTGAAGCCGAAGTAGAAGGTGTTACCCCTGATGATATTATCGATCGCTTACTTCGAGTTGTTCCTATTGTTTAATGCTGAAAGATTAAATTAATATGGTAAAAAAGAACCTCAATGCAGCAACTGCTGTTACAACCAAAGCACTGGTTGGGCAAGAAGCTTATGCAAAATCTTTGTCACTGTCTGGTCGAAAGAAAGCGAGTTCAGCGATATCGGGTTTGCATGACTCGCGGTTTCGTGGCCGTGGAATGGATTATCAAGAATCAAGAGTCTATCAAGCCGGCGATGATATTCGAAATATGGATTGGTTGGTAACGGCTAGAACAGGTACAGCTCATACCAAGTTGTTTCAAGAAGAAAGAGAAAGACCTATTCATATCATCATGGATACCAATAACTCGATGTCTTTTGGAACACGCAAAGAATTTAAATCTGTTACTGCTGCCAAATCAGCAGCATTGTTGGCATGGGCAGCTGTTAAAAATGGTGACAGAGTTGGTGTGATGAGTTATGGAAAGAATGGCATTCACCATGAAAAACCAGTAGGAGGGAAGCGGGGAATGATGCGTTTAATTGCTCACTTGGTACAAGCAGATGCATATGAAAATACATCAGAGAAAGCGCAGCAAACTCAACTACAAGATGCATTGCAAAGAATGCGCAGTATTATTAGGCCAGGTTCATTAGTCATCATCGTTAGTGACTTTTACCATTTGGGTGCAGAGGTGAAGCGTCATTTAATCCAATTGAAAAAGCACAACGACGTCTTGGCCTTGTTTATCACAGATACTTTTGAGATCAATGCGCCATTGCCTGGAATATATGGCATTAATAACGGTGAAAAATCTGTGGTTTTTAACAGTAAAAAATCCAGTGATGTTAAAAACATGCAGCAAAAACAGCACCAACACCTAGACAATGTTTATGAAAATATACAAAAATCTGGCGTGCCTGTAATCCCAGTTTTAACCAGTGATAAATTACAAGACAAGATTAAACAAGCTATAAAGGCGCCTGCAGCAGCTTGGTCTATTTTCAAAAAAACGGTATTACAAGAAGATCTAGGAGCCAAGCATGGATAAAGCAGCTCCATCTTTAGAATTGCGAGACATACATTTGCCTGCTGATCCCAGTATTTGGCCGTTGGCCGTTGGTTGGTGGATACTGATTGCTATTGCAATTATCGTGGCTTATTTGGTATACAAAAAATGGTTACAAAGGAAACAGCTCAAACAAACCAATCAGTTGTTACAGGTTGAATTGTTGTCTATTCGAGAAAATTTTAAACAGCATCAAGATAAACACCGTTTAGCCTCAGATATTTCTGATTTATTGAAGAGGTTTGTTCGGCATGTGCTTAAAGACTCAAATGCAACAAGCTTAACTGGCCAAGAGTGGATAAACTATTTAAACAGCAGGGTAAACTCAGATGTTTTTAGCCGATACCAAACAGAATTAACCCAGGCTCAATATGTCAAAAATGTTGAGTTTGACGCGCCGAGTTTAATGGCTACCGTAAAGAACTATTTCCCTGCGGCCATAAAACATGCCAAAGAGTATGAACAAAGTACATTGAAAAAAGCAATGGAGAAACGGCATGCTTGAGTTCCAATGGCCAGTGGTTTTTTATCTTGCAATTTTACCGTTAGTGGTTTGGTTGCTGCCATCAGTAAAACAGGCCAGTATTACTACGGTTAAGGTGCCGTTTTTCACCAATTTTTGGCAATCATTAAGCAGTATAAATGAGCAAAGTAAATGGTGGCTTAAATTGCTGGCTATTGTTGCATGGTTGTTGTTTATAGTTGCAGCGGCAAAACCTGTTTGGATAGGTGATGCTGTCGCATTACCAGTCGAAGGCAGAGATTTAATGTTGGCAGTTGATGTTTCGGGCTCGATGCAAGAAACTGATATGAAAATCAATGGCAGAGAAGTCGATAGACTGACCATGATTAAATATGTGGCTGGCGATTTTATTGAGCGAAGAAAAGGCGATAGAATAGGCTTGATCTTATTTGGTCAGCAAGCGTATTTACAAACACCACTGACATTTGATAGACGGACCGTTAATACGCTGTTATCAGAATCTATAATTGGTATTGCCGGAAAGGCAACCGCCATTGGAGATGCCATTGGTTTGGCTGTCAAACGGGTTCGTAAAACTACCGACAATAATCGCATTTTGATATTGCTTACCGATGGTCAAAATACTGCAGGTGAAATTCAGCCTTTAAAAGCGGCTGAGTTAGCAGCTCAAGAAGGACTGAAAGTCTATACTATTGGCATTGGAGCAGATGAAGTCTATAGAAGAACTTTATTGGGCAATCGCCGCATCAACCCATCATTGGATTTGGATGAAGCAACCCTGAAGAAAATTGCCGAGATGACTGGAGGCCGTTACTTCAGAGCCAGGAATACCAAAGATTTGAATAATATCTATGCGATTTTAGATGAATTAGAACCATTAGCCAAAGAAGATGAGTTTTATAGGCCAACACAAACATTGTTCTATTGGCCGTTGACTTTTGCGATGCTGTTGTTGTTAACAGTATTTGGTTTTAGGAGATAATGATGTATTCTGAAATTATAAATAACATACATTTTATTCGCCCACTGGTGTTATGGTCGTTGCCCGTTGTTTTGTTTATTGTTTGGAAATTACAAAACAACAATAGCAGGGATGACGCATGGTCTAAAATATGCGATCCTCATTTGTTGGATGCCATCAAAATTAAATCTGCGGGCAAAGGCAGTAAATGGTCTTTGTTGTTGTGGCCAATCAGCATCATCGCCATATTAGCTATTGCTGGCCCAGCATTTAGAAAATTGCCGACACCTGTGATTAAAAATCAATCGGCACTAATCATTGCTTTGGATGTATCCAAAAGCATGTTGGCAGATGACATTAAACCCAATAGATTAGAGCGTGCAAAATTCAAAATCAATGACATCTTAGACCAAAGAAAAGATGGCCAAACCGCTTTATTGGTCTATTCTGGCGATGCTTTTGTTGTCACTCCATTAACAGATGACACTGAAACCATTGCTTTGATGTTAAAAGCCATATCTCCAGATATTATGCCAGTACAAGGATCGCGGGTAGATATTGCTCTGTTAAAAGCACAGGACTTATTGCAACAAGCGGGTTATGTTACTGGTGATGTTGTGCTAATTGCAGATGGCAGCAACGGCAGCCAAGCGGAAAAAGCCGCAGAAAAACTAGAGGCCAACAATATTCGCACTTCGGTGTTGGCCATTGGAACAAAAGGTGGCGCCCCAATACCAACAGCGCGTGGTTTTTTGAAAGACAGAAGTGGAAATATTGTTATCCCAAAACTAGAAATATCAGAATTAAGGAGTTTGGCATCTGAAGGAAATGGTCGATTTGCACAAATCAGTGGAGATTCCTCTGATATAGATTATTTGTTGCCCAATAAAATTGAGAATGAAGACAATACAAAAATGAGCAATGAAGATGACAGTTACGATACAGAGAAGTACATTGACGAAGGTCCATGGTTAACCTTATTATTGCTGCCATTGTTTGTTTTACTTTTTAGAAAAGGCATTTTGTTGAGTTTGTTTTTGATTGTAGGACTCCAATCTCCACAATCAAGTTATGCACTTGAGTGGAGCGATTTATGGTTAAATGGAGATCAAAAAGCAGCCAAACAATTAACCAACGGGGAACATGAGCAAGCTTTTGAGACAGCCAAATCTGATGAATGGAAAGCCACCGCAGCATTTCGAAAAAAGGATTATCAAAAAGCCACAGAGTTATTTAATAATGGCAGTGCAGATGGTTTGTACAATAAAGGTAACGCATTGGCGGCTGGTGGCAAGCTAGAAGAAGCTTTGAAAGCCTATAATGACTCACTGGCGATAAAACCCGATGACGAAGATACCTTATACAACAAAAAACAGGTAGAAGAGGCTTTAAAAAAGCAAGAAGAGGAACAACAGAAGCAAGATCAAGAAAATAAGGACAAAGAAAATAAGGATAATAAAGACCAAGAAAAAGATGGTCAAGATAAGAAAGATGGAGATAAAAGCGAGGATCAACAGCAAGATCAGCAAGAAGGTGATGAGCAAAAAGAAGGTGAAAATAAAGACCAAGGAGACAACCCTGAACAGCAGGAAAAAGAGTCAGAGCAAGGGGAAATGACGGAAGAAGAGAAAGAGCAAGAAAAAAAGAAACAAGAAGAAGAGCAGAAGAAACTAGAACAAGCAGACAAAGAAGCAAAAGAACAACAAGTAAAACTGACCCCCGAAGAAATGGCAGAAAATGCAGAAAACAAGGAAGCCATAGAACAATGGTTGCGTCGTATTCCTGATGATCCAGGTGGGCTTTTAAGGCGTAAATTTTATTATCAATACAACCAACAGAATAAAAAACCCGATGAAACAGAAGATTGGTAACCCTATGAATAAATTAATTCTATTATTTTCACTTTTGGCTATGTTGGTGACAGCACCAAGTAGTTATGCCAAAGTGACTGCCACAGTTGATCGCAACCAAATAGTGATTGGTGAAACTTTCAGCTTGGTGATTTCAGTCGATGAAAACACCAATGAGCAACCTGACTTGTCTGAACTGGGTGAAGTATTTAGGGTGTTAGGAACCAGTCAATCTTCATCAACCAAAATTATTAATGGTGCTTACTCGGTAGAGAAGACATGGCAAATATCATTGATGTCAACTGGGTTAGGCAACAATACAATTCCACCGATTAAATTGGGCAATCAAAGTACCCAAGCCATACAAATTAAAGTGAACAAATCTGATCCCAATGCCAAAGCCAATGGAGATTTGTTTATTGAAATTGAAGCAGATAAAACCAGTGCTTTTGTTAAAGAACAAATTATTCTAACAGTTAAACTATTTTATTCCATCTCATTAAGTGAAGGCAGTTTATCAGAGCCCGTTGCCTCTAGTACCATAGTCACGCAACTGGATAAAGGAACTACTTATAACACCAGTAGAGATGGCAGAAATTATACCGTAGTCGAACGTCACTATGCCTTGTTTGCAGAAAAAAGTGGTCAACTGGATTTAAACCCCATTATTTTCAATGGTCGAGACAACTCCTCAAGACGCAGTTTTAGTATGTTTTCAACTGGTAAACCAGTGCGCGCTACTTCCAAACCATTAACACTTGAAATCAAACCGATTCCTCAATCATCAATTGGGAAAGACTGGATTCCTGCCAAGAAAGTGAATATTTCGCAAGAATGGAGTAAGGGGCCCTATACAGTTGGTGAGCCGATTACTCGGACCATCACCTTGTATGTGGAAGGCTTAAGTGAAACGCAAATTCCAGAAATTGATTTGGGTGAAATTGATAATATAAGAGTCTATCCGGAACAACCTCAGACACAAACTGAAAAAACTGCCGATACACTCAAAGCTTGGAAACAAATGAAGATTGCCATGATCCCAACCCAATCAGGCGCAATTCGGATTCCTGAATTTCAGTTGGAATGGTACAACACAAGAACTGGAAAAATAGAACAAGCTAAACTTCCTCCTTTAACTTTACAAGTTGAAGCTGGAGATTTTGGTGTTAAAAAATCAGATATTGGCGATTTATTTGCCCAAGAAAACAAAGGTTCAGATAGAAAATCTAGTGTGACTCAAACCACCCCAGAAAAAGAAATACAAATAGTCGAAAAAGACAAGGTTTTGTGGAAGTACCTCAGCGCCATGTTTGCATTGCTTTGGTTGATAACCGCATTTTTATATCTTAGAAATAATAATCATAAAATAGAGCCAGATAGCAAACAAGCTGCGGTTAAAATCAGCAAAAAACAAATACTCTACGCCATTGATAACCGAGATATTAAAGAGTTACAATCGGTTTTGATCAATTGGTGGAATCATCAGTATGAAAAACATCAGGTAACCAATCTTAGCCAAATTAAACCCTATGTTAACTCAGATATGCAAAAATTGATTGATGATTTAGAAGTGCAGTTATACGATACCAATAAAACTAGCAGTTTTGACAAAACGCACTGGAAAAAACAGGTTTCTGGTAAGGGCTTGCAAATGTTGGTTCGCAAAGGCAATATCAACAATATGCAGTTGCCTGATTTGTATTGATAATTAACTGTCCACCACACGATGGGTTTATGATTTGACTAGGTTTTAGTTGCACATAACCCCAAATATTCTGGGACTTCAAAACCTGGAAAGGCTGTTTGGTGATCATTAAAGAACAAACGTTTGTCCAATATCTCGGCCAAAATCGTTCGGTAGTCTGTGGTAGGGGACAAATCACCAATACCATACAATTCTGCTTGACTTAAACCAGGCCAATTAGCATAAACTTGTCCGCCGTTAACCCCTCCTCCCATAACAAAAGCGACATTGCCTGTACCATGGTCGGTGCCTCCTGAACCATTCTCTGTGGCACGTCTGCCAAATTCGGTGATGCTAACGATAGTTATATTTGCCATACGATCTCCCATATCCGCATAAAAAGCCGCCAAAGATTGAGCAAAATCCTGTGCCAGTGCACTCAAAGCAGGTGCTTGCGCATCGTGAGTGTCCCAACCACCAATATCAACACTGGCCGTTTCAATACCAATACCTGCCTTGATTAATAGCGCCAAGTCTCGCAGTTTAATGCCAAAACTGCTGTCTGGGTACTGTGCATTATTTTCAATCGGAAAATCTTCAGTGTTAACACTGGAAATGATATCAACAGCAGAAAATGTGGCCTGTGCTGCTCGGTCCAAACTGCGTTGACTTGAAAACAAATTGGACAATTGTGTTGAGATTGCATCAACCTCAGACACAGGGCCCAATATATCGAATCCTTCGATGTTGCTCAACGCCACAACTGCATTTGCACCTGCTAAAGTGCTGGGTGTTGCGGTATTCATGGCAACCGACTTAAAAGCAGTTGAGCCTTCATCTTGGTAAGAGTTCACATAGCGTGCTAGCCATCCGCTACCAAAGCTTTCATCATTAGTGCCGCGCTCAATAAATGCTTGATTTTTAAAATGAGAATGGGTTCCTTCCGTTGTTCCACAGGCGTGAATAAATGCCAAATCTTGGTTTTCGTATAAGGGCAGCAATGCCGATAAGTCTGGATGTAAACCAAAGAATCCATCTAAATCAATGGCAGAACCTGCACCATTACCCGGTTTAGGAATGGCCAGAGTTGGACGGTTGGCATAGTAATCATCATCGCCATAAGGAACAACAAGGTTTAAACCATCAGCGGCTCCTCGTTGAAAGATAGTAATCAGGATATCGGCTGGATTGTTACTGGTTTTAGGTTTGTTGAAAGTAACAGATGTCTGCTTAGATTCTTTTTTGTCTTGATTGTATAAACTTAAAAAATTTCTTCTTGATAACATAATTGACTCCTAAGACAACTGAAAATAGGGTGAACCCAAGACAATGGCCATTGCCCCTTTAATTTTGGACAAGCTAACCTCGTCAACTGACAAACCCTGATTCAAATAATCCAATAAAAAATCTTGGTCAATGGCATTCATTTCTCTAAATAGTATTTTTTTGTGTATTTGATTAAGAATGTTTTCTGGGGAATAGGGTGCTGATATAAGTTGTTCAAAATCATAGCTGTGACCTTCGAGCTCATCAAAACAAAACAAATTGGTAAAGTCCCAACGGTACAACAGGCCAGTAGTGCTTTCCCAATAGCTTGCGGTATCGGGATAACCATCAGGAGTTGCCCAATTGAAGGGTTGGTGTCCCAATGCATCTAGCACAAATCGGGTGACTCTGGATGCTCGGTTATTTAACACATCGCCATTCATAGTTCTGACCACAGATGCCAAATAATTAAACGGACGTTTTAATTTCTGATCGCGTGAAAGGACAAAATGTTTGGACAATAAAATGTGCCGCAAACACTGTTTAATATCGCCGCCAGTCGCAGTAAACTTGGCTGTTGTGGAATCTACAATAGATTTGTCTGGATTGTCAGAAATAAAATGTCGACATAGCTTATAAGAAATAAAAGCGGCAGTATTGGGATCATTGGCCAGAATATCAATCACTTGTTCACCGTCAGTCACTCCACCACCTGCGGCTATTGGAATACCCAAAACTATTTTTTCACCTGTATCGTGTTTTTCACTGTTGAACCTAAATTCACCAGTTCTTTGGTTGATTTGCCAGCCTGTAAAACTTCTGGCTATCTCGTCAATATCAACATGCGTATAAGGGCCATCCACACCCAAGGTATGCAATTCCATCACCTCTCGGGCATAATTTTCATTGGGCGCTTCTTTAGTGCTACTAAAAGTGTCCAAATAATAAATCATAGCAGGGCTTTTGGCATTGGCTTGTAAGATTTCTGCAAAGGTGGATAAAGCCAATGGTCGCATAACTTCTCGGTCTTCTGTTGTTTTCAAAAAAGAAATCGGCCCATCAAAATGAAATACACTAAAATGGTTGTTCCAAAACTCCACCATGACTTGTTGTAACTGTCTTTTGCTATAAACGGCCCGTAAAAATGTCGCTGTTTTTAATTCATCGGCAGCTTTAAATTGGTTTAGGCTACCATCATCAATCAAATCTCGAATTTCTCTGGGCGACATAGCCACCGTTGGCAAATTTTGTGCAATATAATCTTCAATTTCAGAATCATCAATATTATCAGCATCCAACTGATAATCTACAAAACCCTTATAACCCAAATTTTCATACAAAGACTGCATTTCATCATTGATTCCGAAACTGATTCGATTAATGAGATGTGTAGATAAAGGAGAAGATGGAAGGTATTCGCTTGAATGATTACTCGCCAGTAATTGTGTTGGCATTAATGACAATGCAAAAGCTCCTGTGCTAACTGCGCCAGTTTGCTTGATAAAATCTCTTCGATTTAGCGGATTCATAAGTAACCTTTTTTTTGTGCTTGGTTGTTTAACGCAATTAATTAGAAAAGGTTGACTTGGTTTGGAACAACTAAAGTCCAATAGCTAAAATTATTGGACTTTAATTTGGTTTAGTTTTCAAACCCATCCGAAAATATAATATTGCTAACTGGATTAATAATGGTATAACCTATATCCTTGAATAAAGCAGGTGTAAGGTCAACTTGATCAAAAGCAATGTTTCCTAAAACTGGCTCCATTAATAAATCTGCACTTGCATCACTGCTAAAATGGCTCACCGAAGAACCGGGTTCAACAGTTGCTGGAGCATGTAGTCGAACCAACCCAGAATTGAATCCACTGGTGATAAAATTGCTGGCATCATTGGTTACATTTGTTCCATTCCATACTAGGAAAGGATCGTTGGTAATTGAAGAGAGTCTCTGGGCATTGTTTATCGCTGTCCAAGGCATGTTGAGTTGTGTATCAAAGATGAATCGATCAAAAATACTTGGATTGCCATTGCTGAATACCCCGGTTGCCGTGCTGGTAAAGCTTGTAAAACCTAATCCATGTCCCAACTCATGCAAAACTGTTGAAAATAGTGCCACTTTTCCTGCTGGAGCTTCATTGTTTATCCCGTAGTAAAATGTTCCTCCGTTAAAACAACCTGTATCCACATTGCTGTTAAACTGAGCAACTATGTCAACAGTTGAAGGAAAATTGTCAGTGTTGGTTATGGCATTGAGTAAAGATAGAGGGTAGGAAGTATTTCCCAACAAGGGAGCAGAAGGGTTGCTGCCAGTAGAGGCAGAAAAAGGGCCCGCAGATCCCAATGTGACAGAGGTTGGGGCGCAAAATAAAGAGGCAAAAGAGGCGTCTACTACTATAGTTACATTACTTTGAATTCTCGCCCCCCATTTACTTGCAGCAGCTTGAAACAAAATTTGCCTTTGTTCTCCTAATGTAGTACCGGTATTTCCACCCACCGGTGAAACAACCGTTAAATCATTGAAACCTGCACCAAAATTAAATTGGAAATTAACAGCATTTACTGCCATTGGAAGAAGAATAATTAATAATATTTTTTTCATTATTCTTTACCCATTAGTGAATTTATCGATTCTCCTGAATGAAACCTTTGTATAGCTGATTCATTGTTGGCACAAAATGTTTCGATTTTGCCGTCTTTGCCTATTCTTGTTAAGATGACATTAGCATGACCATTTATTGTATTCATGACTTTTTTGCCATTTTTAGCTATAATGATATCTGATTTCCCATTTACCGAAATTTTTCTTTCAAAGTCAATTTGAGCAAATATTTCAGGATGTTCATTTGCCGAGATACTGGCTGCAAAAATCAATAGGATTGTTGTTAGTTTGATAAATTCTTCTTTCATAATTATTTCCCCGTAGTAAAGGTTAAATGTTCGATTACAGTTTATCTATAATTTTCTATAGTACATGCGAATTATAGACGTTATTTACGCCAAAAATATTTGCTAAAGAATCAGATTTATGCCGATTTCAATTTCATTCACAATTTATTATAATCTAAAAATAACTAAAATTTTGTTAGCTATGTCTTATTTGTTATAAAAATGTATAATATTTATAATGAACAACCTGTTATTCCTAAAATTTTTACTCCTGTTGGCAATAGTGCCTTTGGGGTTATACCTAATCAAAATTCCCAAAAAACGCAGGCGTCGGCGTTTATACAAACAGGAGTTTCCAAAGAAGTGGATTGAAATACTCAACAATCACTTTGCTTTGTATCGTTATTTACCTGATGATTTAAAGCGACAGCTACATGGGCATATCCATATCTTTTTGGATGAAAAGAATTTTGTGGGGTATAAAGGGATTGAAATCAATGACACCATTCGGGTGGTGATTGCTGCACAGGCTTGTATATTGTTGTTAAATCGCAAGACCAATTATTATCCGCATTTGGGCAATATTTTGGTGTATCCCAATGTATTTAATCACCAAACAGATGATGGTAACCCTCAACCTTTGGGAAGGTTGGGTGAATCTTGGAATCGTGGTCCAATCGTACTTTCTTGGCTGCACTCTGAAGAAGGGGCTGAAAACGCACATGATGGGCACAATGTCGTGATGCATGAATTTGCCCACCAACTGGACCAGGAAAATGGACCCAGTGATGGTCTGCCAATATTGCAATACAACAATATTCAACAATGGAGTAGTGTTTTAGGCAAGGAGTTCAAAGCCTTAAAACTAAAACTTAAATTGCGCAATAAAAGCCTTTTGGATAAATACGGAGCCACCAACCCTGCTGAATTTTTTGCCGTAATTACAGAACATTTTATAGAACAACCCAAGAAGTTTCTAAAAAAGCATCCTGAACTTTACCAAGAGTTGAAAAAATACTACCAAATTGATCCGATTACTTGGTATTAGGAAAGTACTATCTGGTAGTTGGCTTTACAGACTGTGAAAGTATTATATGGCGAAAGAAAAATGAGTAGAAAATTCGCTAATTGAGGCGGAAAATGCCGTGACTAGCTTGCTAATTCCAAGTTTTTCAACGAAAAGTAGCGGATTTTATGCCATTTTTACTCGTCATCAGAATACTTTCACAGTCTGTTTAGTCAACCAAAAACAGAAGGTTTTAAATTGAGTGTTGACTAAAGCCAACTACCCGAAGCTTCTGTTTAACCCTTACTTATATTGTGAAAATAATCACGTTTTGTTATGATGAAAAACCTTTTAACTTGTTGAACTATATAAATGCAAAAACTTCTTTTTATTGTTCTATTGGCTTTGGCTTTAAACATTAATGCTAACGATTATACCATCACCATCACCGATGCCAATCACCACTTAGCTGAAGTTGAAGTGGGGTTTAAAGGCGTTCAAACCAAAGCATTTTCGGTAAAATTGCCTGTATGGCGTACTGGCAAGTATCAAATTTTAGATTTGGCCTCTAATATCCGCAATTTCCAAGCTTTTGATGCAAGAAATAAGGCTTTAACTTTTCAGAAAGATGATAAAAACACTTGGCGTATCTTCGTTAACAACCCTGGAATTGTTAAAGTAACCTATCAAGTATATGCCAATCAATTGCGCAGTCGAGTTAGTCACATTGATGCCACACATGCTTTTCTAGATGCCAGTGGTGTATTCGTTTATAGCGAATCTCAGCGCGATAAACCCTTAACCGTAAAATTAAATGTCCCGAAAGGTTGGCGTTCGGTTTCGGGTATGGATTCGATTGGACAACATCAGTTCAAAGCTGAAAATTATGATCAGTTGGTAGATTCTCCGATTGAGTCAGGTATCCATGCTTTTGATTCAATCAAAGTTGAGGAGCAAACTTACGAGATAGTTGTTTGGGGAAAAGGCAATTTTGACATGGAAAGAGTAAAAAAGGATATTGAGAAATTGCACTACCAAGCCAAATCCTTGTGGAAAACCTTTCCATTCAAACGCTATGTATATATGTATCATTTGGGTGATAAATTGCGTGGTGCAACTGAACATCTGAATTCTACTATTATCCAAGCCGATAGATTCGGGTTTTATCCCGATGATAAATACCGCAAAATTATAGCAACAACGGCTCATGAGTTTATCCATACTTGGAATGTTAAATCTTATCGGCCTGCTGGCATTACGCCTTATGATTACTCACAAGAAAACTATTCGGATTTGTTTTGGATGGCAGAAGGCAAGACGAGTTATTATGACAATTTGTTTGCCGTTCGTTCTGACATATTCACGGTTGAAGAATATTTAGAAAACGTAGCCAAAGATATTCATACTTTTACCCATAAACCCGGGCGCAATGTGATGAGTTTGGCGCAAAGTAGTTTTGATACTTGGTTACCCAATGATGCCAACAGAAGACACAATACAACGGTCAGTATTTATGTGAAAGGTTCGTTGGTTTCTTGGTTGTTGGATAAAGAAATTCGAGAATTGACCAATAATAAAAAAAGTTTGGATGATTTGAGTTATTTATTGTATGAAAAATATGCCAGTAGTGAAATTGGCTATAACAGTACCAATGTCAAGCAGTTATTAAAAAAATTGACCGGTAAAGATTTTTCAGGGTTTTGGAGTGAATATGTTGAAGATATAAAGGCCATTGATTTTGAAGGCTTGTTGAATTTTTATGGATTAAGTGTAGAGGCTCCTAAAGACAAAGGCGAATTGAAATTAACCTTTGGCATTAAAACTGTTGATGCAAATGGTATTGCTAAAATTTCTATTGTACAAACTGATAGCCCAGCATGGAATGCGGGTTTGGAGGTTGGGGATAGTATTGTTGCCATCAATGGTTTGCACATTACAAAAGATAATTTGGGTGAGCACTTGGATAACCTTAAATTAGACACCGAGTATAGCCTGCATTATTTTAATCAGGGACAGCTCAAACAAACAAAAATCACTCCTAGCAAAGCACCAGAGGAGAAACTAAAAATTATTCAACTGCAAACAGCAACCGATGCGCAAAAACAACATTTTGACAGTTGGTTAAAACACGATTATAGCACCGCATTTAATAAATGAGCCACAAATGAGCCAGAAACGAACCATCGCCATTGCAGGCAATATTGGCGCGGGCAAGACTTCGTTGGTGGAGTTTTTGACCTCGACCTACAATATTACGCCCTTCTATGAACCCAATGATGAAAATCCCTATTTAGCCGATTTTTACAAGGACATGAAGCGTTGGGCTTTTCATTCGCAATTGTATTTCTTGAGCAATAAATTTCGCATTCATCAGAAAGTTGATTCAACATCTGGTGTGGTGGTTCAGGATAGGACTATCTTTGAGGATGTTGAGATATTCGCCACGGCATTGTATCAAATGCGCAAAATTTCTAAACGGGATTGGCAGACCTATCAAGATTTCTACCAAAGTATTATTGCTTCAATCAAGCCGCCAGATTTAATGATTTACCTCAAATGTCCCATTCGTACGGTTAGAAAACGCATCAAAATTCGCGGTAGGAAAATGGAGCAAGACATTCCTTTGTCTTATCTTAAACGCTTGGATAGGCTTTATGAGAGCTGGATTGATAATTATACCATGAGTAAGGTATTGGTCATTGAATCTGATAAACTGGATTATATGTGTGACTTTATTGACCGTTTAGATGTGATGAAACAGATTGAATTGTTGCTTCCTAAGTCTTTAAAACGCTCATAAATTTCAACAATAGCGATTATACCGTACCTTTATAGTACACTTTAATATCTTGAAGAGTATAATGGATACATGTTAAAGATATCACGACTAACAGATTATGCAACTGCTGTAGTTTTGTTCTTGCAAAAGGACAATTCATTGCTCTCATCGGAAACTATTGCCTTAGGCGTTGGTTTGGAAACTCCTACAGTGAGTAAAGTCTTAAAATTACTCACCAAAGCACAGATTTTAACCTCAATTCGAGGTGCAAACGGTGGTTATAAATTGGCAAAAAATATTGCCAATGTCTCATTGTATGAAGTGATTGCTGCGATTGAAGGAGATACAGCCATAACTGAATGTACCAAGCTAAATAAGTCCGATAGTTTGTGTTCACAAGAACAAAGTTGTGATACTCGTTCAGGCTGGCAGCAAGTCAATGACGATATCAAAAACATTTTATTAAACATGACAATTAAACGCATGGCTGAACTCAATGGAGCTCATGAGCCAAATATTAAAATAATGGTAAGAGATTATGTCTGAACAAGCACTAGAAACAAAACAAGAACATATCCAACAAGAGCATGTCCAACAAGAGAATGCAGAAGTTCACAAACGTGTGGCACAAACCTACAAAGATGGATTTGTTACCGATATAGAATCTGATACTTTTCTTCCTGGTCTAAACGAAGAGGTTGTTCGTGCTATTTCTGCCAAGAAAGAAGAACCTGAGTGGATGCTTGAATGGCGATTAAAGGCTTATAGGAAATGGTTGACCATGGAACAACCCAATTGGGCAAAGCTAAATATTCCTGAAATTGATTTCAATGCTATTTCCTATTTTTCATCGCCCAAAAGTGATGAGAATGCACCCAAAAGTTTGGACGAAGTTGATCCCAAACTATTAGAAACTTATGCTAAATTGGGCGTGCCATTGCATGAACAAGAAATATTGGCTGGCGTTAAAAGAACCAAAGTGGCCGTTGATGTGGTATTCGATTCCGTATCTGTCACCACTACATTTAAAAAAGAACTCAAAGCGGCTGGTGTGATATTTTGTTCGTTTTCCGAAGCAGTCAAAGACCACCCTGAATTAGTCAAACAATATTTAGGCAAAGTTGTACCGATTGGTGATAACTATTTTTCAGCATTGAATGCAGCAGTGTTTAGTGACGGTTCTTTTGTTTACATCCCTAAACATACACGTTGTCCAATGGAGCTTTCAACATACTTTCGTATTAATGAAATGAATACAGGTCAATTTGAACGCACATTGATTATTGCCGATGACGGTGCAGAAGTGAGTTATTTGGAAGGTTGCACAGCGCCCATGCGAGATGAAAATCAATTGCATGCTGCCGTGGTTGAATTATTTATACTGGACAATGCCAAAATCAAGTATTCGACTGTTCAAAACTGGTATCCAGGTGATGAAAATGGCAAAGGTGGAATTTATAATTTCGTGACCAAACGTGCCGCTTGTAATGGTGTTAATGCGAAGGTTTCTTGGACACAAGTGGAAACAGGCTCGGCGATTACTTGGAAATACCCAAGCTGTATCTTACGTGGCGATAACTCTCGTGGCGAATTTTATTCAGTGGCCTTAACTAATAATTACCAGCAAGCCGATACAGGTACCAAAATGATTCATATTGGTAAAAATACCAAGAGTACGATTATTTCCAAAGGTATTTCGGCTGGAAAAAGCCACAATACTTATAGAGGGCTTGTTCGTATTTCCAAAAAAGCCGAAGGCGCACGCAACCATACGCAATGTGACTCTTTGTTAATAGGAAAAAACAGTGGCGCGCACACCTTTCCTTATATTGAATGCTCAAATAGTACTGCGCAATTAGAACACGAAGCCACCACTTCAAAAATATCCGAAGACCAATTGTTCTATTGCAAACAAAGAGGCATCACCGAAGAAAATGCAACATCTATGATTGTTGATGGCTTCTGTAAGGAAGTATTTAAAGAGTTGCCAATGGAATTTGCGGTGGAAGCCAAAGCTTTGCTTGATATTTCTCTTGAAGGGGCTGTTGGATAATACTCCATGACTTCGAAAGTGGATGTGATTATCATTGGTGCAGGTGCCGCTGGTTTAATGGCAGCAATAACTGCAGGCAAACGTGGCCGCAAAGTGCTTGTTCTTGATCATTCCAATAAAGTAGGTAAAAAGATATTGATGTCAGGAGGAGGGCGTTGCAATTTCACCAATTTAGATATACAGACTGACAACTACCTTTCACAAAACCCACACTTTTTCAAATCGGCTCTGAGTCGATATACGCAGTGGGATTTTATTGCCCTAGTTGAAAAACACAATATTGCTTATCATGAGAAAACCTTGGGGCAATTATTTTGTGATAACAAATCCAAAGATATTTTAAAACTATTATTGGATGAATGTAAATCTGTTGGTGTAGAGATAAAAGACCATTGCCAAATAGATAAAATCAACGAAATTGAACTAGGCTTTACCGTTAAATCTTCTCATGGCAATTGGCAATGCGAGTCTTTAGTGGTGGCAACAGGTGGGTTGTCTATTCCTAAAATGGGAGCAACGGGTTTTGGCTATGATATTGCAAAACAATTTGGTTTAAAGGTGTTGCCTACGCAAGCAGCTTTGGTGCCTTTCACATTAATTGAATCCATGAAAAATGATTTTGCTGATTTATCAGGAACTTCAGTAGATGTGCTTGTTGAATGTAACGGCCAATCCTTTCGAGAAAACATGCTTTTTACTCATCGAGGTTTAAGTGGACCAGCAATTTTACAAATATCTACCTACTGGAATCAAGGTGATAAAGTAACCATTAACCTATTGCCCGATTGTGAGGTATTGGATATTTTTTCTGACAACCCTAAGAAACAACTCATCACAGTACTGGGAAATTTGTTTACCAAGAAGTTAAGTAAAACCCTTTGTGATTTGTGGTTTGGCGAGTTTTACGATAAACCCATTACAGAAATTTCCAAAGAAAATCAACTCAAAATTACCAAGCAACTACAAAAATGGACATTCAAACCCAATGGTAGCGAAGGTTATCGTACCGCAGAAGTGACCAAAGGCGGAATTGATACCGATGAAGTCTCGTCAAAAACCTTTGAAAGTCACAAAATTAAAGGCTTGTATTTTATCGGCGAAGTTTTAGATGTTACTGCGCATCTGGGTGGTTATAATTTCCAATGGGCTTGGTCTTCAGGCCATGCATCTGGAGAATACATCTAAATCACTTCTGTGTTTTAAAAGGCATGCGTGCTTTATCTCTTTGTCTAATCAAGCCTTGTTGAGAAGTGTTGGCTACAAATCTCCCTTCCAATGTAAACACCCTGCCTTGAGCGAACCCACGGGCTTCACTGGCAACAGGGCTGTAACAATCATATAATAACCAATCATTGACATTGATATCATGATGAAACCACATGGCATGATCTAAACTGGCAATTTGTAATGTTGGGTCTAAATATGACACAGGATGAGGAAAAGTAGAAGTTGCAACCAGGTGAAAATCGGACACAAATGCCAACAGTTGCCTGTGTAAGGGTTGATGGTCCGGAACCGGGTGTCTTGCTTTGAACCAAATTTGTCGAATCGGAGCAGATGGATTTAGATCAAAAGGATCAATGTCATCAGCAAATCTGAATTCAAAGGGCCCTTGTGTGGTCATTAAACGGCGCATTCTTGGTGTTAATGATTTTAATTGTTTGCTGGTGAGAAAAGGTTTTTCATCCAATTCATCAGGCATAGGTACTTTGGGCATACTTGCTTGGTGTTCGTATCCTTGTTCGTCAATTTGAAAGGATGCCGCTAAATTGAGTATCGGGCGTCCATGTTGAATAGCAACCACTCGGCGATTGCTGAAGCTTCTGCCATCTCTGGCTCGGTCTACTTGAAATACAACAGGTTTTTTTACATCTCCTTCGCGTAAAAAATAGGCATGAAAAGAGTGTGCTTGTCTGTTTTCTACCGTTCGATACGCTGCACCTAGAGCTTGGCTCAATACTTGGCCACCAAATATTCTGCCAGTACCGATGTCTAGTGATTGTGCTCGAAAAAGGTTTTCTTCAAGTTTTTCTATGTCAAAATATTGCAGTAAATTTTCTATTTGGTTCATAGTTTTTTACCCAATGTGCCAATATTAATTAAGGTGATTTTTTTCATGACTTGTGCCCAAGGAAATAATTTGCCAGGGTCCATTTTTCTGCGAATAAATATTTCAGGGTTATTTTCTGAAGGGATTAAGCGCGTATCTAAATCTTCGTGCCCTGTAATGTATTTAAGATTAGGAAGCTGTTTTTGTAATTTTGTGATTAATTCAATCAATGAATTAATCTGGGTAGGTGGATATTCATCGTGCATCACTTGCGCATTGGTTTTGTGCCAATTGGGGTAGCGTCCTAAGTTATCAAGTTCTATACCTACAGAGTTGTTGTTGTGGTCTTTTACATGATGGGCAATGCGGTTGTTTTCAACCCATTGATACGAATCTCCCTGTTTGGAAACATAGTAATGACCACTGTTACCTGTGCCCGATTGGTAATGTATTTTTTCACCATATTCCCTGGCAGTTTTAATATTGGGCAATTCGGTACAATGTATGACCAATAATTCGACATCTTCAGTGCTCCTCTTCTTCAGCTTGTTGTTGTACGGCAATAAAAATTTAAGAGATTCAGACACAATTGGAGCTCATTCAAAGAACAATATTTTATCAATTCATCACTTTTAAGTAAATATATTAATATAAGTGTGACCACTTTAGGCCGCCTTTACTATAAGACTGTAAATACCCACAACAACATAGGAGATTACTATGAAAACTTTTAATAAAATCGCCCTGTTATTAATAACAATATTTTTTATCATTTCACAAGATGCTATTGCGACGGGATCACCAGCTGCTTTTGCTCCCACTACTGGATCACATACGCATGGCATGAGTGCGGGGAGGAAAGATGCTTTTAAATCTGCCAATTTTAAATATACATGGAAGTTGGATGTTAAGTTAGCTTCATTGAAAAATGTAGGAATGCTTGGAGACAATGGGAAGACTACAAGATTTGACTTCATTCGGGATGCTTTTCACTCTTTAAAAGATTTGCCAAGCTCTATATACAGAGTATACATGTACGGCAATGGCAAAGCTAAAAATACCACCATGCTAATATTTGGAAATGTTGACAATGTCTGGTTGGAAGACTATGTTGTTAAACATTTGAACAACAATGATCATAGTCAATTTAAGCATTCTAAAAAATTCTAAGTTCGCGATTACAAGATATTACACGTTTGACGATACAATTGAATGATGATGGAAACCAGAGGATAGTATATTTTTCTGAGGTAAGGCCTGGTTTATATGTTGTTGGGTCTAATATAACAGAAATAAAACGTTGGAAGGATTACCCAAGGAGTGTAATGTATTGGGACTGGCCTCATACATCAACGTTGTTGTCACTTCGGATGCTTCTTGAGCCCACATTGAAAAATTTAAGGAGTGAGGGAGTAATTGATAATTACATGTTAAAATCAAAGATATTCAAAGATTCTAAAGATATTAATGTTTCAATCAATGAAAATGAAGAGCAAATATTTATCGGGGCTTCAATTACCACCAAGAAATCATCCCAGGTTGAAGAGTTAAAACAGGTGTTAACTGACTTGTTTTCCAGTAGTGATTATAAAACTAGTGACAATATTAAAAATCAACTTTTCGAAAATTTAGAAATAATGAATATAAACAATGTACTGAAGATAGGCACAATCATCCCAAAAACTGTTTTAGAAAAGGTTGTAACAAACAAGTAATATGATTCAAAATGAATTACAAGTAATAAAAAGTGCGCAACTTGGCAATCCCACTTGCTTTACCCAGTTGGTAGTGGCGTATCAAAAACAGCTCAGTTGTTACTTATTAACCAAGTGCTTTAATTCCACAGATGTTGAAGATGTTTTGCAAGAGACTTTTATTAATGCATATAAGTATATTCGGAGTTATAATCCACAGTGGAAGTTCAGTACTTGGTTGTACACCATTGCTAACAGATTGGTAAAAAAATACAATGAACTTTATTTTCAACAAAATAACCTTGATACAATAGAAAGAACCTCGGAAATAGAAAATAAACAGCCTAATAAAAAAAATATTTGGTATCATATCAGGTGTATGTTGAGTCCAAATGCCTTTGATATTATGTGGTTTTACTATGTGGAAGAGTTTAACACCAAAGAAACAGCGCGGATTTTGCATTGTTCTCAAAGTAGGGTTAAGATGAGTTTGTTTCGCAGTAAAAGAAAATTGGCCAAAAATAAAAACATTAAGATGTTATTTCAAGAGTTGGTAGAATTAGAGTTAATACTATGAAAATTTTAAATCAAGACATGATTGTTCAACGCCTTAAATCAGATGCTAATTTACTCGGTAAAAATTGTGAATTCGACGTTGAAGAGAGAGTATTGGATCAATTGAAAAACATTGAAATAATTGATGCTCATGAGTCTGTTAAATCACCAAGACCAATATTTAAGAAAATAATGATACCTTTGGTGGGAGCGGCAGTGTTGGCCTTATTTGCTTCTCAATTTATTTTCCCAATAAATACAATGGATCAAACGCCTTCAAACTTAGTGTTAATTGACAGTGCTCCCAGTTTGATTTCAAACAATCAAATTGTAATTGAAGCAAAAACTGTCAATAAGGTCGCTGAAAAATTGGCGATAAAAGAAGATATGCTCTTTATTGCCCAAGTTTTTTCAATGTAAGGCACTTTTTTATAGAACAATCGCCCATTTGAGCCTTTCTTGTGGTTTATTATTTGCAATGAATAGGCAAAACAAGTAAAATTCCGCGCCTATGAAACAACTACCTGAAAAAATTGTGCTAGATAAGGCAGTTAATGGACAAAGGCTTTATCAAGGAAGTGTAAAATTAAGCCAAATGTCAAGGCTGATAGATTTGTTGGCGAGAAATGATGGAGAAGTTAAATACTCTATTGAATTTTCAAGGGCAAGAGGACTGTTAGGCAAGGCCCGGGTTAAGGTTGGTGCTGATTTACCTTTGATATGTACAATCAGTGAAAAAGAATTTATGTTTCCTGTGAAAATAGATACTGTTGTCGGTTTTATCGATGATTTGGCCTATGAAGACTTTCTGGATGAAGATATGGAAGCCTCATGGGCAAAAGACAATTCTATTGTACCATTAGAAATAATTGAGGATGAGTTGATTTTAGCTGTCCCAGATGCACCATTTAATGAAAATATCGATAGCGATAGTTCGGAGAATGAAGCAATAGTATTGGCAGATAAAAAGCCAAACCCGTTCGATGTGCTAAAGCACTTAAAATAGTTTAAAATAATTAAAGTTTAATTTGGAGAATATACCATGGCAGTACAAAAAAGCCGTAAAACACCATCAAAAGTTGGCATGAGACGTTCTCATGATCATTTGAAAGCACGTACATTATCAACAGACCCTGAAAGTGGTGAAGTTCATATTCGTCACCATGTAACTGCTGAAGGCTATTACAAAGGTCAAAAAGTTATCGATATGGCTGATGACTTTTTAGAAGATCAAGAATAATTAAATACTGTCTTAGTGTAACTAAGGCATAAATAGAGTTAAAAGACGGAGCTTAATTTTTTAGGCTCCGTTTTTTTATGGAATTTAAAATACAATTTTGTGTCTATATCTTTTTAGCGGTATAATCTATAAATTATGGAAAACAAAAGTTTAAAAATTGTAAGAAAAACCACCACAATTGCTGTCGATTTAATGGGTGGTGACGATTATCCTGATGTACGCCTTGACACATTGTTGGCGGTTTCAAAATCTCAACCAGACATTAAATTCAAGGTTTTTGTATCAAAAAGCTATTTAGATACAATATCACCTAGGATTGCTCAATTAGATGAGAAAACAATTGAGTTTCTTGCTTGTGGACGTTCTGTTTCAATGGCTGAGTCTCCTTTTAGTGCATTGCGCCAAAAACGAGAATCCAGTTTGTCTCTAGCAATTAAAGATGTTGCTGATAAGAAATCTAATATTTGTGTTACTGCGGGTAATACCGGAGCAATGGTGGCCTTGTCAAAATATTGGTTAAATCCTTTGTATGATATTGAGCGCCCAGTTCTAGCTACATTGCTTCCCAGCAAGTCTAAACGGACTTTGCTGTTGGATGTTGGTGCGACTATTGACGCTAGAGCTGATGAATTGTACAATTTTGCCAGAATTGGCAGTGCTTGGCAAACGGCTTTTAATGGTGTTACTAATCCCACAATTGCCTTACTAAATGTAGGAACAGAAAAGAACAAAGGCGATGACACGGTTAAGCAAGCCGATGTGATGTTGGGCGAATCTAATTTAAATTACAAAGGATTTTGTGAAGGCACACATTTATTCAATGGTTTTGCAGATGTTATTTGTTGTAATGGATTTGTGGGGAACATAACATTAAAATCCTGTGAAGCTATGGCATCATTCATCAAAAATGAAAGTAGCGACCCTGCAAAAGCAACAATCTGGCAAAAAATAAAAAAAGGAATGCGGATTATTGAGCCTGATAAGTATAATGGAGCGCTTTTATTGGGTTTTGATGGTTTAATCATTAAGAGCCATGGCGATTGTAATGCGTTGGGGTTTGATGCTGCGTTGCACCAAGCTTTCAATATGGCGCAACAACCCATAATAACGAAAATGATAAAAATACTGGAGAAATCATAAATGACAATTTACTCAAAAATCATTGGTACAGGAAGATACCTACCAGAACAAGTATTAACCAACGCCGATTTAGAGAAAATTGTCGATACAAATGACCAGTGGATTCAAGAACGAACCGGTATTAAGCAAAGGCACAAAGCAGCAGATGGAGAATACACATCGGATCTATCTTATGAAGCTTCGCTTAAAGCATTAGAAGCTGCGGGAATAGAGGCTTCTGATTTAGATATGATTATTGTTGGAACCACGACGCCAGATTTGATTTTTCCAAGTACAGCTTGTTTGCTACAAAGCAAACTGGGTTGTTTGGGCATTGCTGCATTTGATGTAAACGCAGCTTGTAGTAGTTTTATCTATGGATTAAGTGTTGCTGATCAATATATTAAGTCAGGAATGCATAAAAGAATATTGGTTGTGGGCGCAGAAACTCTTACCAGAATAATAAACTGGAAAGACAGAACCACGGCAGTACTTTTTGGTGATGGTGCTGGAGCAGTAGTCATAGAAGCCAGTGAAGAAGTGGGTATATTATCGACACATATTCATGCCAATGGTGATTATGCAGACTTATTAACCACCAATAAAGGTCCGTCAAGAGGTATGGATGATTCAACTACTGGCCCAATTGCCATTATGATGAAAGGCAATGAAGTATTTAAGGTGGCAGTTAAAACTCTTGGTCGCATAGTCGATGAAACCTTGGCACACAATAATATGGAAAAATCTGATATTGATTGGTTGGTTCCTCATCAAGCCAATTTGCGTATTATTACAGCAACGGCCAAGAAACTCAAGATGGATATGAGTCAAGTGGTCGTCACAGTAGATCAAACAGGCAATACATCAGCGGCAACCGTGCCAATGGCACTAGATGTGGCGGTAAGAGATGGAAGAATTAAACGCGGTCAAACTATTTTGTTAGAAGCCTTTGGCGGCGGATTTACGTGGGGTTCAGCATTAATTAAATACTAACCGTACAATTCTAAGCACAATTGAATAAAACAATAATTATAACTGCTCACACCCGCCGTCATTACCGCGTAGGCGGTAATCCATTTAAAATGATACGAATATCACTTTAAATGATATAAATTCACAATAGATTCCCGCCTTCGCGGGAATGATGGGGTGAGTAGTTACCAATAATTTTAAATTTATAAAGGGGACAACTTTATGAACAACCTAGCATTTGTCTTTCCAGGACAAGGTTCTCAAGCTGTTGGTATGCTTGATGATTTGTATGCCACTTATCCACAAATTCAGCATCAATTTGCCCGTGCAAGTGATGTATTGAATTTGGATTTAATGGAAATGGTGGCAATCGATTCACACAATCAACTCAATTTAACTGAATATACCCAACCAGCATTGCTAGCCACATCTGTGGCTATTTGGAACCTTTGGAAAGAAAAATCTGATATTCGACCCACCTACATGGCTGGACATTCATTGGGTGAATATTCGGCCTTAGTTTGTGCTGGAGCTTTGGACTTTGAAGAAGCAGTATTGTTGACCCATAAACGTGGACAATACATGCAACAAGCGGTTCCCGCAGGAACAGGAGCTATGGCTGCGGTATTGGGATTAAGTGATGAACAAGTCATTGAGATTTGCCGCGATGCTGATGCCACAGGCAATGTAACGGCTGCTAATTTTAATTCACCGGGTCAAGTGGTTATATCAGGTTCAAAAGAATCTGTCGAAAAAGCCAGTGAGTTGGCTAAAGCTGCAGGGGCCAAGCGAGTTATGCCACTACCAGTTAGTGTACCTTCCCATTGCCAGTTAATGATACCAGCAGCTGAAAAATTGGCAGAGGACTTAACAACCATAAACATAAAATCACCTGAAATACCCGTTATCCACAATGTTGATGTATTGGCACATATCTCTCCTGAGAAAATCAAACAATCCTTAATAGAACAATTATATAAATCGGTTAATTGGTCGCAAACCAATCAATTTTTTATGGACAAACACATCGAAAATATCATTGAATGTGGCCCCAACAAGGTATTGTCAGGATTGGCAAAACGCACAAACCGCAAATGGAACATCTACCCGTTAAACACAACAAAAGGTTTTGAAAAAGCCTTAACATTAGGTTCAGAAAAATGAATATTACAATCAAAGATCAAGTGGCTTTAGTTACAGGCGCATCACGTGGAATTGGCGCAGCCATTGCAAAGACATTAATTGAGGCAGGTGCCTATGTTATTGGAACAGCCACCAGTCAAGCTGGCGCAGATGCTATTTCTGAGAGCTTGGGTGATAATGGTATTGGAAAAGTATTAAATGTTAGCGATGCGGACTCAATCGCGACATTAATGGCCGATTTAAAAGCAGCAAAAAGATTGCCAACTATTCTGGTCAATAATGCAGGGGTTTCTAAAGACAATTTATTGATGCGTTTAAAAGACGATGAATGGGACTTCATCATGGATACCAATTTAAAATCTATTTACCGCATGAGCAAAGCTTGTATTCGACCCATGATGAAAGCCAGAACGGGAAGAATCATCACCATTGGTTCGGTTATCGGTTCGATGGGCAATCCAGGACAAAGTGTCTATGCAGCAGCCAAAGCAGGGTTAATCGGGTTTTCTAAATCATTGGCCAAAGAAATCGGCTCAAGAAATATCACAGTTAATGTTATTGCGCCCGGATTTATCCAAACCGATATGACCAAAAACTTAGACGAAGACAACAAAGCAGCCATGGCCAGTACCATTCCATTGGGTAAATTGGGTGAAGCTCAAGACATCGCCAATGCCGTATTGTTCTTGGCATCGGATATGGGAAGGTACATCACTGGCGAAACCATCCACGTAAACGGCGGCATGCTTATGAATTAACGCTTAGATTGCACCATAAACTCCCTCTCTCTGCGTTAAAAATACTCATGTATACTTATACACTCACATTTTAAGCCTTGATAGAGAAAGTTTCTGGTGCAATCTAAGCGTTAATTGGTTTTTAGCAAAACCGTCATTTCTTTCGAAGTCATGAATCTCGTGAAATAAACAATATTGATAAATTATGAGCATACCTAACTACGGAAAAAAACTAATCAAAGACGGCGTGTTGATTGTAGAACCAAGGCTTATTCACTCACACGATTTCCAACAAATATGGTCTCCCGATTTTATGGAGTCGATTGTTTTTATTTCAGCGGCCAAAGACAAATACACCTCCTCTTTGAATTTTTTCTGGCAATCTATTTTTCATATGCGAGAAGTGACCAATCAAGCCCAAGCCGAAGAAATATTTACATCCACACACTTATATAAAGTTACATTAGAACAAGCCAAAGAAAAAATAAAACAAACCACACCAAAATGGTTTGATGAGCACGCAGATTTGATTCCTCACGCTAAGTGGTCACATATTATTTGGAATGATAGCAACGATGTTTTCATTACTTTTGAAGATGAAGAAATGTATTATGGATGGGGTTGGGATTGTACTTTGTAATGGTTAATGGTGAATTATTAATGAAAAATATATTGTATAGACACAAGTCAATCGTCATTGCCGCGAAAGCGGAAATCCATAAGAACTCAAAAAAGAACAGTTAGATTTCCGCCTTCGCGGGAATCACGAATAGGTAAAGTTTTAGACACAAAAAAACCCGATAAAATCGGGTTTTTTTATTTTAAAAGTATTTAAAATCTTAAGCAATGATATTTATATGCTGACGATTTTTTGGTCCTTTTTTAGCAAATTTAACAACACCATCTTTTAATGCAAAAAGTGTGTGGTCTTTGCCTATACCAACATTTACACCAGGATGAACCTTTGTGCCACGTTGACGGATTAATATGTTTCCTGCCAATACTGCTTCGCCGCCATATTTTTTAACGCCGAGGTATTTGGGATTCGAATCGCGGCCATTCTTGGTACTACCCGCTGCTTTCTTATGTGCCATGTCTTTGCTCCTAAGCTTTAATTGATTTAATCTTAATTTCAGAATAACTTTGACGGTGACCCATTTGCTTCATGTGGTGCTTACGTCTCTTAAACTTGATAATTCTTACTTTCTTAGAACGTCCGTTGCTCATTACTTCAGCTTTAACTAATGCCCCTTTTACATGAGGTGTACCTACTGAAATTTTTTCTCCATCTGAAGTCATCAAGATTTCACTAAAATCGATTTTAGCACCTTCTTCAAGACCCAATTTTTCAACACGAAGAACATCGCCTTCTTTAACTCTGTACTGTTTGCCACCAGTAAATATTACTGCATGCATGATTTTTCTCCAAAAAATATTTATATAAAATGAGGTTTAAAACCTCTAACGCTACGGTCAATGTAATCAATGCAGACAAGACCATAAGCTACAAGGACGGCGATTTTACTGGTTTGTTATGATGTGGTCAACTTAAAATGTGTAATATTCACATAAGAACCCAGAAAAGCACAATATTGTCATTGGTTGATGCTGAGATTTAGAAGTTCAACACGATTATTCTAACTTGTTTTTCATCTATAAGTCAACTTGATTTCTTTCGTTGGACTCCGTGCCTCTGTAACTAACCCTACAGTTCAAATTACAATAAAATCTTCGTGAAACTTTGCACCATCTTTGCGACCTTTGCATTCCTTCTTTTAGATTTTGATTTATCTTTAGCAAACTTATCAAAAATAAGCTAAACTACTTGGTTTCCTGAAATAAAATAAACATCCATGAAATACATCTCTTTACGCGGTGCACGTACCCATAATTTAAAGAACATTGACATTGATTTACCGCGCAATAAATTGATTGTGATTACTGGTTTATCGGGTTCAGGTAAATCATCATTGGCTTTTGATACGATTTATGCCGAAGGGCAAAGGCGTTATGTGGAGTCATTATCGGCTTATGCACGTCAATTTTTATCTTTGATGCCCAAGCCAGATATTGACCATATTGAAGGGCTGTCTCCTGCTATTTCTATCGAACAAAAATCCACTTCACACAATCCACGCTCAACTGTTGGAACCATTACTGAAATCAATGATTATTTGCGTTTATTGTATGCGCGTGTGGGAACTCCGTGTTGCCCCAAGCATGGAATTAAATTGGAAGCGCAAACCGTTTCAGAAATGGTGGATAGAATTCTGCAGTTGGATGATTCGCGCAAGTACATGATTTTGGCACCGATTGTAAGAAATCGTAAAGGTGAACATTCTTTGTTGATGGAACAATTAATGAGCAGCGGTTATGTGCGTGTTCGTATTGATGGGCGCATTTATGACTTGGATGATCTGCCACCAATAAATAAAAAAATCAAACACAATATTGAAGCCGTGGTGGATCGTTTTAAAGTCAAACAGGAAATGGCACAAAGATTGGCGGAGTCGATTGAATCGGCCTTGGTGTTATCAGAAGGATTGGTGCAAGTGGTTTCATTTAATGACGAAGATGATGTTGAGCCAGTAGATGTGTTGTTCAGCGAGTTGTTTTCTTGTTCGGTATGTGATTATTCTTTAGAAGAATTAGAGCCGCGGTTGTTTTCATTCAACAATCCCAATGGTGCTTGTCCAGAATGTGATGGTTTGGGCATTAGCCAGTATTTCGATCCAGATAGAATTGTTGTGTCTTGGGATTTGTCCTTGGCAAAAGGGGCCATACGTGGTTGGGATAGACGCAATGGATTTTACTATCAAATGTTGATGGCTCTAAGCGAGCATTATGATTTTGATCTTGAGGCTCCTTTGAAGGATTTGCCTAAGAAAATTCAAGACATTATTTTATTTGGCTCTAAGGATAAAATCCTATTCAAATATGCTTCTGAAAAAATGGAATTTAACCGCATGCGTACGTTTGAAGGGATTGCCAACAACATGAAGCGTCGCTACAAAGAAACCGAATCCAATATGGTTCGCGAAGAGCTGAATAAATACATTAGCGTTAAAAAATGTGATGTGTGCGATGGTGAAAGACTCAATGAAGCCGCTCGTAACGTGTTTGTTGCTGATAAATCTTTGCCGTTTGTGAATGCATTGTCCATTGCAGACTGTTTTGAATATTTCTGCAACTTGAAACTGGAGGGCAAGAAAGGAGAAATTGCCGATAAGATCCTCAAAGAAATCAAAGAACGTTTAGAATTTTTGGTTAATGTTGGATTGAATTATTTGTCGCTAGAACGCAATGCCAATTCTTTGTCAGGTGGTGAGGCACAACGAATCAGATTGGCCAGTCAAATTGGTGCTGGGTTGGTAGGTGTGATGTATGTGTTGGATGAACCTTCGATTGGCTTGCACCAAAGAGACAATGAAAAGTTATTACAAACCCTAATTAAATTGCGCGATTTGGGCAATACAGTGATTGTGGTCGAGCACGATGAGGATGCGATAGCCAAGGCAGACCATGTGGTGGATATTGGTCCTGGTTCTGGTGTTCATGGTGGGCACATAACAGCACAAGGCACACCGCAACAGATAAAAGATAATCCTGATTCAATTACGGGACAATATTTATCGGGCAAAAAGAAAATTGAAATACCAAAAAATAGAGTAAAAATTGCCAAGGACAAAGTGTTCACGCTCAAAGGGGCTACGGGTAACAATCTAAAAAATGTTGATTTGAAAATACCAGCAGGATTATTTACCTGTGTTACAGGCGTGTCAGGTTCGGGTAAATCGACTTTAATCAATCAGACTTTTTATCGGGTATTGTCCTCAGAATTAAACCGCAATCAAAATAAGCCAGCTGCCTATAAATCGTTTGATAACATACACTTGTTCGATAAAGTGGTAGAAATCAACCAAAAAGCCATTGGGCGCACTCCTCGCTCTAACCCTGCAACTTACACACAATTATTTACGCCATTAAGAGAAATGTTCGCAGGAACACCTGAATCAAGAGCGCGTGGATACAAACCTGGACGCTTTAGTTTTAATGTTAAAGGCGGCCGTTGTGAGGCCTGTTCAGGCGATGGCTTGATTAAGGTAGAAATGCACTTTTTGCCCGATGTTTATGTCACCTGTGATGTCTGTAAAGGCAAAAGATACAACCGAGAAACCTTGGATATTCGCTACAAAGGCAAGAATATCTATGATGTGTTGAACATGACTATTGAAGAAGCTCAAATTTTCTTTGATGCGATTCCTACCATCAAAATGCGGCTTGATACTTTGATGGATGTTGGTTTGAGTTATATTACCTTGGGTCAAAATGCGACAACCTTATCCGGTGGTGAAGCACAACGCATAAAACTGGCGAAAGAACTGTCCAAACGCGATACAGGCAAAACCATTTATATCTTAGATGAACCCACAACTGGTCTACATTTTGCAGACATAAAACAATTGCTCGCCGTATTGCATCATCTTCGCGATAAGGGCAATACCATTGTCGTGATTGAACATAACCTTGATGTAGTTAAAACTGCCGATTGGATTATTGATTTGGGTCCAGAAGGGGGTGATTTAGGAGGTAAAATTGTCGCTCAAGGCACTCCAGAAGATGTATGTAAAAAATACAAAACCCATACCACGCATTTTTTGAAGAATATGATTTAATCATATTCTTCGCGTCACATTGATTCTAAATATTGGTGTGCTGTTTAACTTTATTAGACCAATTAAAAGTCTTCAAACCCATCATTAAAAATCCTGCTTACTAATATATTTGTGTAGATATATGCCGAGCCAGAATCATTGCCATTTAGATCATCCTGCGCAGAACCAACGATTGAACGCCCATTAGATAGGTCAATTGATACACCATATTCATTTATGTCACTATTAAAGAGTCTATAAGAAGGCCTAACATAATTATAAAGCGACCACACGCCTTCAATAGTACTAAATATATACGCAGCCCCTTTCTGACCTACAATGGCGATATTTTCTTCAATTTTGACTGACCTTCCAAAATCTATATCAAGTATACCATCGTATGATAATAATTTTTTTGAGAAATTCCAGTTATTACTATCAAATTCAAAAATGTGAGCGGAGCCCTGACCATCATTTGGTGAACCTATGATTAATTTGTTATTTGATAAACTCACTGCAGCACCAAATTTGTCAAAGGCCTCACCATCTGGTTGTTTGATTTTGTGAGTTTCAAGCCAGTCATTTCCTGTCAATTCAAACACATAGGCTGAACCCGAAGCACTGCCATTATCATCGTCACCCATAGCACCAATTAGAATATTATTTCCATCAAGGCTCACTGATCTACCAAAATTATCAAAAAAAGTACCGTCACTAGACTGAAGCTTTTGAGTTTCTTCCCAGACGTCCGAAACGAGATCAAAAACATAAGCAGATTCAGAGCCCCATGCTCCGACGAGTGCTCTATTGTTTGACAGACTGACTGAAACACCAAATTTATTAAAATCCGTATCATCAAGAGGAATCAGTTTTGTAGTTTGACTCCAAATCCCTTTCACAGAATCAAAGATATAGGCAGCGCTATTCGTAGAGTTAAAGCCATTATCTATGAAGGAGCCGATGAGTGCGCGATCACCATCCAGGCTTACAGACCAGCCAAATCCATCACCAACCATGGGATCATCGGCAACAAGTTTTTCTACTATCACCCACTCACCAGAAATCAACTCAAACAAATAGGCAGCACCAGCATTTTCACCTTCATCATCATCTAAATAGGCTCCAATCAATGCACGGTTTCCCGAAAGGCTCACAGAAACACCAAAATTATCTCCTGTTGCTTCATCATTTTCTAAAATAAAAGCCGTTTGAAGGAGTTGGTCTCCATCAAAAACATAAGCAGAACCGTTAGCTGTAGCATCAGAAAGAAGTCCATCAAGCTTGCCCAGTCCCCATGCTCCCACTAGCGCACGATCACCATCTAATGCAACTGCATGGCCAAATAGATTCCCTTTATAACCATTTAACGAAAGGCGTTTAATTTTCTGTGTCCAAGAAGAACCATTTAACTCAAACAAATAAACGGATCCTGAGTTTTCGCCTTTGTCATTATCATACTTCGATCCAATCAATACAAAATTCCCAGATAAACTCACTGAGCTCCCAAAATTTTCATAAACAGATGGGTTGTCATCATTGGCAACAAGCAGTTGAGTCTGAGACCAACTGTTAATATCTTTATCAAAAATATAAACCTGCTGATCAGCGCTAATTGCTGCACGGTTACTTTGATAATCAACTTTTTTACCAAAAGAACTTACATTTGCAGTGTCATCTGCAGTTAATTTATCACTTGGTGACCAATTGCCATTTATTAATTCAAAAGCATAGACCGCACCCAATGCAGGATTGCCATTAAAATAGTCTGTGTAGGGTGCGCCGACTAAAGCAACCGGATTACTAAATCCCCCTCCTAAACTCACACTGTAACCAAATAAACTTTGGTCGTGTTGATTGGTTGCATTTAATTTAGTTGCCAATTCCCATGTCGATCCTGACAGTTCGAACACGTAGGCAGAACCTGGAGTGTTAAGTGATGCTCTGCTCCCTCTGGCCCCAACTAATATTCTAAAATTACTTATGTCAACAGAATAACCGAAACGCTCATTAGCAAAACCAAGATTTGTTTCAAGTTTTTGTTGTTGCGACCAGACCCCTCCGTTATTTCTAAATACGTACGCAGCACCAGAATTTTGATTTTTTGAATAGGCACCAACCACAGCAAAACTACCTTGCAAACTGACAGAAAAGCCAAAATTATCTTCAGTTTCTGCATCGTTTGGAATCAATGTTGCAGACTTTAACCATTGAGACCCATCATAATCAAGAATATATGCAACACCATGGCCTAATGACCCTTTTGCTCCTATAATCGCACGATCACCATCTAACGCAACATCAGTTCCAAACCGACTATCCGCACCACCAAAAGACTCAGGCAACGGTAAAAGAATAGTGTCACTAAACGCCGCTTTAAGCCCAGACCATTTTTTTTGGCTGGTTCCGCTTGGGCGATGTTTATCAAAAGTAGATAAGGAAACATTCAGTTTATCTGGTCTAGAAGTTATATGAGGCGAACTCAGCTCCTTGCATTGAGCACTAACAGAGTAGAACAATAACCACATTATGGCTATCAATATTATCTTATATAAACTTATATTCATTATTCTCAATCCTCATTGTTTCGTATTTTTTTACAGAAATTCAAGTTAGCCTCTTTAATAGACCGTATGATTTTCTGCTTTTTATAATAGGGATAATAATACTACATTAAATTAATTGAAATATAACGATTAAATAATGATTTGGTAATGATTGTGTATTTTGTTAATTATATAAGCCTTTGAGCTAATATAATCTTGTGAATAAGATATTTCATGGGAGTTAGTCCGGTATTTTTTGATTAGACATCATAATGTTGTTTTATAAATCTTAAATTGATTCATGATAGATTAGACTCCATTATTAAACTTTATTAGATAATATTCTCCCATTTAGTCGCCGTGTTTTTTCCTTCACGTGTTATTTTGATGAAGTTGTAGTTGTTCAGCATGAAATAAAATGCCATAAATCTGTTTTTCTTAACCCAAATCAATTTCCAATAATAAAATAATGCTTACAATGAGCCAATGAATAACTTTATCAAAAATGATCTACAATTTTTCCATGACAATGGTTATTTGGTCAAAAAAAGTTTTGTGTCTAAAGAAATATTAGATGGCCTACAGGACAAAGTTTTTGATCATTTGAAAAACCGTGTAGAACCTTTTGAATTGGAACAAGAGGTGGATTATCCGGGTTCTCCAAAAACTACCACAGAAGAGGGCGGCCAAACCATCAGGCGGTTATTACTGGCTTACTCACGAGATGAAGTATTTGCCAATTGGCAAGTAAATAGCCAAGCAACACAGGTTTTAAAACAATTGCTTGCTTGCAATAAATTGTACTTGGTTCAGTCACACCACAATTGTGTCATGACCAAACAGCCACGCTATTCATCTAAAACCCATTGGCACAAAGACATTCGCTACTGGAATTTTGCCAATCAAGAGTTGATTAACACATGGTTGCCTTTGGGCAATGAAACGGTAGAAAATGGCTGCTTGCAAGTGATACCAGGTTCCCATCATTGGGACACGCCAACAGCAAGATTGGATCAGCGTTTATTCTTGCGAAAAGACTTGCAAGAAAATCAAGGATGGTTGGATAAATCGGTCGATGTGGAACTACAAAAAGGCGATTTATTGTTTTTTCATGCGGCGTTGTTTCACTCGGCTGGGCGCAATCAAACCAACCAGTCTAAAAATGCTTTGGTCTCAACCTATCACGGCGAAGAAAACCAGGAAACAGTGAGTCCATTTCCTGATTTGAAAGCAGTCTTAGTTTGAGTTTTTAAAAAATTTCGACTTTTTTTGCTGTTTCTTCACAAAGCTCATCCAATGGCCATGATTTGAGGTTTTCTACGTCACTGTTGCTATTGGGGTTGGCTAATTCGATTGTTCCAATTTTGTAGCGTTGATTTATCATTTGCCCTTTGACACGTTCACCACCTGATTTTGAGATGGAAATTCGACTGTTTGTTAGTTTCAAAGCATCATAAAATTGTAAATAACCAGTTGAATATTCTTTTATAAAAATTTGAGGGCAATGAGATTCTTTAAAAGTTACTTCGCTGTCAAAAAGTACAAAATTAACTGTGTTCATTGTTCTGATGCCATTGCCATTGAGCTGTGATTGTGAACCTTTGATGAAATGATCTTCTCTTAACATATTCATTAACAATGATTTTATTGTCGCTTTGTCAGCGGTTAATAAAAACTTATAAATCCAACGTAAAGCTTCCTTTTCATCCTTAAAATCAGGAATATCAATATCAACTAGTTTGGCTAATTCAGCTTGTGCTTGTTTTTCTTTTTGTATAGATGCCAGTGTTGGAAGTTCATTAAAATCCGAATAACTGTATTGTTTGGTCTCAAGGGTTTTGCATTTGTTTAATTCACCAACAATTCGATTGAAAGGTCCTTTTATTTCATCTCGATAAAAACGCAGCCCTCTTAAGCATTGACTGGTTTCAACTTGGTTACTTCCAACTTTAGCCGAATAGGTTATATTAAATTTGACTTTGAATGAGTTAGGATTGTACCAAAATTCATCTCTTTCAGCGACTGGAGCTAAGGTGATTTTTGGCTCTTGAAGAACAAGGTCGCGGTAGTTTGTTAAGGCCACTTTTATGTTTTTTTGTATTAAATCAAGCAATACACTCTCTTTGGGAATATCTAGTCCTAATACTTGAGTGGTTAATGGTTTGACTACATCAAAGTCATAGTTTTGCCCATTAATCTGAAATTGTACAAATCCCCCCACCCGCAAAATCGCATCAGGATGTTCTTCAATCTTGGCATTGATTTTGTAGGCAAATCCTTTTTGCCATCTTTTTCGCAATTGGTAAGTTGAGTTTTTTCCTGCATTATTGGATAACTCAATATCAAATCGACCTTTTTTTTGTAAAAAAGACAGGACTTGTTCATTTGTTGGTTTTGATGTGAATGACAATTGTGCTGGCTCCAAATCTTCTTTTACTAGACTGGGGTTTTCGTTATCTGAACCACATGCAAATAGTGTTAAGGTTAATATAAATAGTATGATCTTCATGGTTTATTTCTCCCAATATAAGGTTGTTAAGACAAGGTTGTTGATGTCTTGCCATTGTTTAAATTGCCATTGTTCTTTAAATTTATGACTAATTCTTATTTGTAAAACATCCAAATCATTGCGAATATGGATGTGCATATTTTCTGAATCATTTATATCTAAACCTGAAACAATAAGTTTTGGTAATTCACTTAAATCATCGATAATTATTTTTGAAAAATCATAAGTAACTTGTTTTTGAGAAGTTTTTATAACGATTAAGTCTTCAAAACCATTGGTAAAAATGATTTCAGGAAGAGCACAAGCTGGATCAAGCCCGTTGTCAGTAAAGAACCATCCATGCGTATCAATCATGTTTTGACGGGCAAGCACAGCATCCGTTGAACAGTATTGAGAAATATCGGCATTGAATAGTATATTGGGCTGAAGGTTCTGGGCATTCCAAGCAATTAATATCGCATCATAGTTTGTCGTTGATAAAGGCACATTTCTAAATGCTAACCCCATATTAGTAACATTTTCGATATTCCAACTGCTTAGATTTTCGTTAAAGGAAGTAGCATCGGTAAATAACTGAGACATATCTGTAATGGTTGAGGTGTCCCAGTTCCAGTTTGCATTGCCGTTGCCAATTGATGTGGCGTCTGAGAACATTAAAGATATATCTGATAGCAATGATAAATCAGGAGTGTCAATTGCGTTGTTCACAACATTTATTGCACCATCAAATGCTTGGGTCAATGAACGCCATTGATTGGTTCCCCATTGGTCAATACTAATCAATTTTTCTTTGTCACCGTTTAATTGCATATTAATAGCCGGAAAGTCACCAAATATTTTGATGGTATAGGTGCCAGCTACACCATAATCATGTGTTGCTGAACCAATATAGTTGATGTCTTCTTCAAAATCATCAAAGTCACCATCGCCGTTCCAGTCTACTCTGTAGTTGAAATTGGCCAGGCTATTGGCATAAATTTTTATTGAAGAATCATTGGTTAATCCTGGATTATCAGTTTTCCAAGTGGTGACAAATAATTCATTTGAGTTAAATTCAATCACATCTTGCACCGAAACCTTGAGGAGTTGGGTGTCGGATTGAACTGGAATGCTATTATCTGATACCGTTATTTCAACAAAATAGTCATTGGTTCCCGATACACTTATTGGGTTTTCAAAATTTGGTGGGTTATTAAATGTGACAATACCTGTTGATGATATTGAAAACAGGTTCATGTCATTGCCACCTGAAATAGTGAAACTTAATGTTGTTGCATTGGGATTTAAAACAGTAAGCGCAATTACTGATGTTTGATTTTCTAAAACATTGGCAAAAGGCAATGAGGTAATTTGGATAGCCTGAATGGCGCATAAATTGGCATCTAAACCGCCATCAGCTATAGACCAGCTCAGGTCGTTGGTTAAATGATCATGTGCATTTTGTGCAGCAACAGAACAGTATTTTGCATTACCAGCATGAAATGTTTGGTTGGTGATTGTTGCTTGTGCTGACCATGAAATCAACAAAGCATCGTAATTCTGATAGGATAGACTGTCTCCACCACCGAATATAAACATAAAACTAAAATCCGTTACTTGAGAAATATCCCAACCACTTAAATCTTGATCGAATGAAGTTGCGCTTCTAAAGATGTTGGTTAAGTTGGTTATGGTTGATGTATCCCAATTCCAATTACCTGATTCTGTACTTGCACCAATGGATGTTGCTCCAGAAAAAGCAGAATTTAGTGAAGTAAGTTGAGATAAATCAGGTGTATCTGGTGCATTATTAACCAGATTTATAGCCCCAGCAAACGCATTGACAAAACTAGACCATTGATTGGTTCCCCATTGGTCGATTGAGAGTATTTTTTCTCTGTCTCCAGCATTTAGAAAATAGATGTTTGGAAATAAACCGCCAATTTTGATGGTGTAAGTGCCAGCTACGGTAAAATCATGGGTGGCATCTCCTGTGTAAACAATATTTTCATCCGCATCTTCAAAATCACCGTCTCCATTCCAATCCACATTGTATGCATAAGTTGCATTGTTTGTTGGTATGGTGATTGAGGTGTTGTTAGATGTGCCAGGATTATCGGTTTTCCAGGTAGTAATAAAGACATCACCTGGACCATAATCAGCAACATCACTGACATTTATAGTAAGAGTCTGTGCGCTACTTTCTATGGGTGATCCATCATCGGTTGCTGTAACTTCAATCACATAGGTATTGCTTAAAAAAGAACTGTTTGGTATTTCATAATCTGGAGCGAGCTTGAAAGTGAGTACTCCGGTTGTGCTGTTTAAATCAAATAAATTGGCATCATTCCCACCTGAGATGGTAAATGTTACAGTATCTGATTCTGGATCTGTAGCTGTAACTGTGGTAACACTTAATTGATTTTCAGCTACTGTTATATTTATTGGTGAGTCTATTGTGGGTGGTAAGTTTTCAATCACATCTGTAACAGTTATTAGTATGGATTGTGTATCATCCAAATTGGGTGTGCCATTATCTGTAGCAGTAATGGCAACCCTATAAGTATTGGTGTTTCCATTGCTATTGGGGTGTTCAAAGTCAGGTGCGCTAATAAAGGCCAAATCTCCAGTATTGGCATCGATTACAAATAAAGCGGCATCCACACCACCAGATATTGAATAGTTGATAGTATCAGATTCTGGATCTATTGTTGTCACCGTTATTACATGGGTCTGATTTTCTGGCGTGTTTACTGAGTTGCTTGATGTAATAGTAGGATATTCATTTACATTCGTCACTGTTATAGATAATGTTTGGGTATCACTTAGATTCGGTGTGCCATTGTCAGTAACGGTAACATCTACAATGTAGGTGTTAGTGCCCAGAGTGCTGCTAGGATTTTCAAAATCAGGTGGACTATTAAATCTTATTGAAGCAGAACTAAAGATTGAAAACAAGGCAGCATCCGCACCTGATATTGAATAGCTAAATACAGTGGATTCTGGGTCTGTTATTGTGACAGTTGATACACTGAGTTGATTTTCAGGTACGCTTATCGAGTTGGGAGATGTTATGGTTGGACTTTCATTGGCATTGGTGACAGTAATTGATAAAGTTTGTGTGTCAATTTGGCTAGGTGTGCCATTATCTGTGGCAGTAATATCAACCACATAGGTATTTGTGCCTAAACTGCTAGAAGGATTTTCAAAATCTGGTGCGGTATTAAAGACCAACACGCCTGTGTTGGCATCAACAGTTAACTTATCCATGTCTGCTCCAGTTATTGAGTAGGTAACTGTATCAGATTCTGGATCGGTTGCAGTAATAGTGATAACACTGGTCTGGTTCTCTGCTGCATTGACAGTGTTATTGGATGTAATTGTTGGCGCTTGATTACATAAGCCGCCATCGGTTATTGTCCAGAATGAAATACCGATGATGCTGGCACGAGCATCTTGAGCGGCTTGTGAACAATATTTTGAGTTACCGCCATTGAAAACCATGTTGGGCGATAAATAGTGGCTGCGCCATGAAATCAGCAAGGCATCATAATTGGCTGTTGATAGAGTTGCGCCTAAAAACATGTTATTAAAATTGCTCACTAAAATCACACTCCAAAAACTAATGTCCTTATCAAATGATCCGGCATTAAGAAACATTTGTGCCATACCCGTAATATTTTCAGTGTTCCATAACCATGAACCAGTACCTATGCCTCCAATTTTACTGGCATTGGCAAACATTTTATATAAACTTGTTACGCCTGATAAATCGGGTGTATCTTGTGCGTTATTGATGACATAAGTTGCACCTGAAAATGCATTGGCCATAGAGGTCCAAGCAGTTGTTCCCCATTGTTCTATGGATACAATTTTATCTTTTTCACTCCCTTCATTAATAAATATACGGGGGAAAGTACCCACAATTCTTACGGTGTGAATACCTGCACTGCCATAATTGTGGGTGGCATTGCCTGTTATCCCTGTTTCATCAATAATTGAATCATTGTTCCAATCAATATCATAATTGTAGGTCGCATTGGAGAAAGTTGGAATGGTAATAGTGGTATCGCCAGCTGTGGTTTCCCATGTGGTGATAAAATAATCTGATGGTGAAATATCAAGCACATCTGTTACCGAAATGGTTAGCGTTTGCACCGTACTTGTTTGTGGAGAGCCATTATCTGTGGCAGTAATATCAACAATATAAGTGTTTGTGCCCAAACTACTGATGGGGTTTTCAAAATCGGGGGCTGCATTAAAAGCCAATACTCCTGTATTGGCATTAATCGTTAACTTGTCCGCATCTGCTCCAGATATTGAAAATATGATGTTGTCATTCTCAGGATCTGTTGCAGTGACCGTAATAACGCTGGTTTGGTTTTCTACTACATCGACAGTGGAGCTGGATGTGATTGTGGGAATTTGGTTTGAGCAAATTCCGCCATCATTTATGGTCCAGCCATCATTGGCAATGATTGAAGCACGTGCATCTTGAGCGGCTTGTAAGCAATAAATTGAGTTCCCTCCGTTAAAAGACTCGTTGGGTGATAAAGATTGTGCATCCCATGAAATTAATAATGCATCATAGTTGACATAGGACAAAGTAGCTCCAGTAAACATTCCGCCAAAATTGTTTACATTGGCGACATTCCATGAACTGATGTCTTGATCAAAACTTACCGCATTTTGAAACAGGTTAGCCATGCCCGTAATATTAGATGTATCCCAGTTCCAACTGCCTGTTCCATTGCCTATGTTGCTGGCATTTTTAAACATAGCAAACAAACTTTTTACACTGGATAGGTTGGGTGTGTCGGTTGCATTGATAACTAAATTATTTGCGCCACTAAAAGCATTGTTCATTGTCTTCCAACGCGTTGTTCCCCATTGCTCAACGGACAATATTTTGTCTTTGTCACCACTCTCATTAAAATAAATCCGAGGAAAATCACCCGCAATACGGATAGTCTTGATACCACCTAAGCCATAATTTATTTGAAAATTCCCCGTTACATTTTCAAAGTCAAAATTACCATTGTTGTTCGAATCAATACTGTAGTTATACCCTGTACCTGATGTCGGAATAGTAAAAGAGCTTGAACCAGAAGAACCAACAATAGTGGTATCAACAGTGATGATGAAATGATTGCTAGTAATGCTGGTATCACAATCGGGATCTAAACCTTGATCGGTAATGGTCCAGTTATAATTGGCAATAATTGCAGCATGGGCATTTTGGGCCTCAATAGAACAATATTTGGTAGAACCTGCGTTAAAATTTTGATTGGGTACCAAGGGTTGATTTGTCCAACCTGATAACAACGCATCATAGTTATTTTGGGATAAGCTGGTCGCAAGAAACATATCGGTGAAATTAGAGACATTATAGACAGTCCAAGAGCCAATATCTGCATCAAATGTGGTGGCATAAGCAAACATCCGAGACATGTTGGTAATTGAGAATGTATCCCAATTCCAATTGGCATTGCCTAAACCTATATTTGGAGCATCAACAAACATGTAACTCAGATTTTGACACATAGATAAATCAGGTGTATCTTGAGCATTAACGACTAAATTTCTTGCTTCCGCAAATGCCAAGGAAAAGTCAGTCCATTGATTGGTTCCCCATTGATCAATGCTGATAAGTTTTAAGGTATTATCTTCGTCCCCCAAAGAAATACGCGGAAAATCTCCAGAAATTCGGATAGTATGTATATTACTACCACTTGGAAACCATAATTCATAATTCCCTGTTAACCCAGTCAAGTCAAAAATCCCATCATTATCGATATCAATATTATAGTTATATCCACTCCCTTCTGTTCCTATGATGAACTTACCAGCATTTGTGCCTAGACCTAGGCTGGTATCCCAAGTGAGGACAAAGTGGTCGCTGGGTGCTGCATATAATTTAAGCGATAAAAGCAATAGGGTACTTAGTAAATTAATTTTAACAATGTTCGCTGACATTTGGTTTTCCTCTGGTGATTTTCTGTATAAGACAACTTTACACAAACCAAAAATAAAAAGCCTGACCGTTTGCTGACCATTTACTGACTATTTATAAGTACTTGGTTTTATAGGTTTTTTAGTAGACTTATTGCTAACACTTTAAATTAGGCAATTTATTCTTTTAAGTTTTAGCTTCAATCAGTTAGTATAGATTTAATTGTTTTTTATGAAGTTGTCGGGATATAAAATAAATGTTGCGTAAGATTAATGATTTTTCATACGATGAAACCAATGGATTGGTGGTTAAGAAAATTGAAGAACACCAACTGACCAAAATACAAAGAAAATTATTCAATTATTTTATTCAAAATCCCAAGGTTACTATTTCTAAACAAGTCTTAATGGATGAAGTTTGGGAACGTACGGTTACTGAAAATTCAATTGAAAAAACCTTATCAAAATTACGCAATGTGATTGAAGAAGACCCGAATAATCCTAAAATTTTAATCACGCATTTTGGACACGGCATAAGTTTTGAGGGCAATATCCAAGAAGCTTTAACTGAAACGAGTGAAAAGCAGCTTCAAGAAAGCTCCTCTAAAAAAATATTTTATTTAATCCCCATCCTTTTAATTGCTATAGCTTTGATTGGTTGGCTTATGTTTCCAAAAATTGTTGAGCCAAAAATTAGAGTGATACAAAACCTAAGTAAAGAGCAGAGATTATTGATCTTACCTGTTGCCTTTGAAAATCAAGATGAAGAACAAAATGGTATCTATGGCCTAATCAAATCAACTTTTAACAATTTGGACAGCGAAGGGCAAGTTGTCTTTGATGAATCAGTTAAAAGCAGCAAAGAAATTATGGAAAAGCATTGGAAAATTGATCAAGACCTTGTCATGATGCATACCAATGTTAAGAAAAATGGTGAGGTTTATGATGCGATTATGGAGTTGACCAATGGCTTGAATTTGATTAAAACAGTAAAAATAAGCGCAAGCAATTTACCAGAATTAGCCCATGCTCAAATTAGATTTGTTGCTGATTTCCACCAAGGTATTCATGCTGAAAACTTAACAACCCCAAAACAAACCTTTTTAAAGGCACAGTCTTTGTTTGACAATAAAAATTTCCTAAAAGCCAAAGAACTTCTTGAACAGTTGATAAAGTCCAATGACAAAGATTATTCTGCACGCTTTTTATATGCACATACTTTATTTTGGTTGTTAGACTATAAGAAAAGTTTGGTTCAATTGGCCGTGTTAAAACAAACGCCTTATTATAAGAACAATGGTGCTTCTGTGGAAATATTAACTGCCGATATAAAGATGGCTCTTGGTGAAAACGTACAGATTATAGCTGACTTAACATCCTTTCTAAGCAGTCATTTGAAAATAGGTCAATTAAAAAAATCTAAAATCATGATACAACTGGCCAATGCCAATAGCGTCATTGGAAAAAATAAAGATGCTTTGAAATTCTTCAAACAAGCCATTATAAATTTGGATGAAAAATACAATCCTAAGATTTACGCGCTGAGTTATTTTGGGCAAGCACGCATGGCCAATAATATTTCTATAAATACTGATGTTTATAAACTCTATGAAAAAGCCTTATATTATGCAAAGCTTAATAACAACATACAATACCAAGCCACAATTCTTGATGCTATGTCTGCTGTATTGTTTTATAACAATCAGTGGAAAAAGGGGTTAAAGTTAAAAAGAGAATCTATAGCCTTGGTGGAAATCATTGATGATAAAAGTGAGTCTTTAGGCTCTGGACTTGGGGTTTTGGCCTCTTATTTAATTGAAAGAGGTCTTTATACCGAGGCACGAACAGTGGTAGATAGAATTGGCAGTATTGCACGAGAGATTAAATCTGATCATTTAACTTTAATTTTTTATCACTACGATGTTTCCATTGAGTTAATGTTACTCAATTATGATTATTGCGAAGATGAAATTAAAAAAGGATACGAATTAGCCACAACAACCAATAACCTCGGTATGTTATTGAACAATGTGTTTTTACAAATGGAGTTATTGTTGGCTCGAAAAGACACACTTAATTTCAAAGCCAAATGGGATGAAAGAAATCAATTGTTTGTGCAACCTGGACTGGATAGATACCAAATCTACATGGATTTATATTTGGCTCGGTATTATAAAGAAATAGGTGATAAGGATAATACAGTAGCTTTAATTAGTAAAGTATCAGAATTGGCTAAACAAACAGGCGACATGAAATTTTTAACCGATGCGCAAAATACCTTGGCTCAGTTATACTTAAAAGACAATCCAGAAATGGCCCTAGAAATTTTAAATGCTATTGAACAATACAATCCCAATCCTAACCCCTATTTAGAAATTAAAGCAGAAGCATTAAATCTATTGGGTAGAAATATTGAAGCTTTAACACTAATTACAGAAGCAAAAGCGGCTTATAACGAAGCGTGGAATCCTGAAAATCAAGCGTTGTTAGAGTTGTTGCAAAGTCAATTGAATTAATTGTTCCTATGACAAGAAAAATCACACAAAAACAACAAGGCATTTTTGGCTTCACTTTCAGGTAAATCAACCAATTGTTCTTTTGCCAATTGTGCAAAGTTATTGGCCTTTTCTTGGGTGTATTGTAAGGCAGGAGTTTCATTGATGCGTTTTTGTATGGTTTTTAGGTGTTTGGTGGATTGTGATTTTATCGCATCAGATATGATTTGTTTATCGTCAGTTGTACCGTGTTCTAAGAGGTAAATTAGTGGTAATGTCAACTTGCCTTCGGCCAAATCATCACCAATATTCTTGTCCAATTCATCGTTCTCTAATGAATAATCCAACATATCGTCAGCAATTTGAAATGCCATGCCTAGATATTTTCCGTAATTGGCCATTTTCTGTATTAAATCTTTATTATCAATACTGATTAAGGCTGATAATTCACAACCGGCTTCAAATAATTGGGCCGTTTTGTTTTGAATGATTTGGTAATATTGTTGTTCAGTGATGTCTAAATTGCCAATGCTTAATAACTGTAATACTTCCCCTTCGGAAATGGTATTGGTGGCATTGGCCAGTATGTCCATTACTTCTAGGTTTTCGATGGTGACCATCATTTGGAAAGCGCGTGAGTACAAGAAATCACCGACCAAAACACTGGCAGAATTGCCCCAAACTTCATTGGCTGTTTTGTTGCCACGGCGCATGTCTGATTCATCAACTACATCATCGTGTAATAAGGTTGCTGTGTGAATAAATTCAACAATCGCTGCCAATTGTATGTGTTTTTTACCTTTGTAACCCAAGGCTTGTGCCATTAAAACCACAAGTATAGGACGTAAGCGCTTGCCGCCGCTGTTGATAATATAGGTTGATATCTGTTTTATGAGGACCACATGAGAATCTAAACTGTTTCGGATAGTAGTATTGACCAATTGCATATCACTGTTGGTGATTTTTAAAACATCTTCGATGTTATTACAGGAGTTGTTTGCGCTGTTGTTTGACAATATTCTAAAGGCAATTATAAAAATTGATATTATACTGAAAATATGAATTATTACTTGGATTTATGATTTAAAACGCTATATTAGTCACAACTAAATAAACATAATCTTTATGTCGTCAATCACGGGTCTCAATTCAACCGAAAAAAAAGCAGCGGTTTCTATCGCATTGTTGATTGCTTTGCGTATGTATGGCTTATTTCTTATCATGCCTGTGTTTTCTGTTTATGCCAAATCATTGCCTGATTCAACACCTTTGCTTATTGGCTTGGCACTGGGGATATACGGCCTAACCCAGGCTATATTACAAATTCCCTTGGGCTTAGCCTCTGATTTTTTTGGTCGCAAGAAAATCCTCACCCTTGGTTTATTGACATTCATTGCTGGTAGCATTATCGCTGCACTTTCCACAACTATTTATGGCATTGTTTTGGGACGAGCGATACAAGGAATGGGCGCTATTTCTTCAACGGGTATGGCATTGGTGGCTGATGTTTCTCGACCCGAACAACGCACCAAAATGATGGCAACTATTGGTATGAGTATCGGCATGGCGTTCATGTTGGCATTTATTACAGGTCCTATTTTGTATGGGTGGTTTGGTATGTCGGGCTTGTTTTGGATTACTGCTGGACTGGCCACTTTGGCGCTGATTCAATTACATGTATTTGTTGAAGAACCCAAGAAGCACATAAAAAAAGGATTTAGTTTCAAAGAGTTGTTTTATACGCTAAAAGACATGAGTTTAATCTCTCTTAATTTGTCGGTGTTTGTTTTGCATGCAGTGATGACTGCAGTTTTTGTGGTCTTACCATTGATATTGGTCGAACAATTGGACTTTGCAGCAAAACAACATTGGAAGATGTATTTGCCCGTGTTATTGGTGTCCATGGTATTTTTCATCCCGATGATTATCATCCATGAAAAACGCAAAAAATATTTTCAGTTCGTTGCCATGGCATTGTTCGGTTTGGTCTTGTCACAAGTGATGTTGGGACTGTTTCATTCCAGCTTGATGGTTATTTCTGCCATGATGGTGGTTTACTTTGCTTTCTTCAACTTTTTAGAAGCAGCCATGCCTGCCATGTTGTCGCGTATTGCAGGTGAAAAATACCGTGGTGCTGCCATGGGTGGTTATTCAACATCACAGTTTTTAGGCGCGTTTGTGGGTTCATCTTTAGCTGGCATGATGATGCAAAGCAGTTATACCCATGTTTTTTATGGAACTTCAGTTTTGGTGTTTCTTGCTGCTTTGGCAATTTTCTTAGTTAGACAAAAAGATTAGTTAGGCAAAAATAGGTTTTATTTTTTTAATTGTTTTTGCTATAATCCTAGGTTCTTAAGCGATTGTTGAATGATCAACAATTATACATAAATCCGTAAATTATACAGGAGAGTCAAAATGGCTAGAGGCATCAATAAAGTTATCATCGTAGGAAATCTAGGACAAGATCCAGAAGTACGCTACACCACAGGTGGAGCTGCAGTTACAAACATATCAGTTGCCACATCAGAACAATGGAAAGACAAAAGTAGTGGTGAAGACGTAGTCAAAACCGAATGGCACCGCATCGTATTTTTTGGCCGCTTGGCAGAAATTGCAGGTGAATATCTAAAACGTGGTAGTAAAGTTTATATTGAAGGTAAGCTACAAACCCGTAAATGGCAAGACCAAAACAACCAAGACCGTTACACCACAGAAATTGTCGCCAACGAAATGCAAATGCTGGATTCTAGACAAGGCAGTGGTGGTCAAGGACAATTTGGCGGTGGACAAGCACCAGCTGCACCAAAAACCAACAATCCACCTCAGCAAAATCAAGGCGGACAACAAGGTGGCGGTTATCAAAATAACCAAAGCAACAACCAAGGCCAAGCAGGCCCTCAAAACAATCAACCTCCAGCTCAACAACCCCCTGCGTTTGATGACTTTGATGATGATATACCTTTTTAATTGAAAATGGAAAGTTGAAAATTGAAAACGAAAAAGCTCTGAAACTCAGGGCTTTTTTATTTTTCAGAGATTTCTTAAAATACCCGAGGATTTTATATGAGTAACAGACCCGTGATTGAAACAGAAAGAGTTGTATTGGAAATTTTGTCTCCTGAGCAGGCTGTGCTGATGCAGGAATATTATTTAGACAATGCAGAACATTTGTTGAAGTGGGAACCTGCTAGAGATGACTATTTTTTCACGTTAGAAAATTGGCAAAAATTGTTGCATCGAAATATTGAGTTGTACAATGGAGGTAAGGCTTTGATGTTCTCTGTTTTGAATAAAGAAAGAACACAGGTTATAGGTACTTGTAATTTTAACAATATAGTTCAAGGCGTATTTCAAGCATGCTATTTGGGTTATTCGATTGGAGAATCCTTTCAAGGAAAAGGTCTAATGTTCGAAAGTTTGAATGCGGGAATTGCCTATATATTCAATGAAGTGGGTTTACATCGGGTTATGGCAAATTACATACCAGGTAATATCCGTAGTGGTGCTTTGCTTTCACGTTTAGGTTTTGAAAAAGAAGGTGTGGCTAAATCGTATTTAAAAATCGCTGGCCAATGGCAAGATCACATTCTCACCTCTAAAATAAATCCTACTAAATCAATATAATTCTACGCCCACGAAAAAGTATAATTTTTTCTTGATCTCACTTTTCAAATTAATCAGTTATATTAATCATTGTGTCCATAAGTAAACCAAGTGAAAATGGCTTGGTCATTTTCTAGTACATCTATCAACATACCTTCTCCTGATCGAGTTTCTCCGCCGTACCAAGTGCCAGAGGCCCAATTGTGATCGGTGGTTTGATCAAAGCCTGTTTGTTGACAATTTGACAGGCCATTATTTGTTCCCAATCGTGTTAATGGGTAACCTCCGCTAATTATTTGTTGGTTGCTATTGGTATATTGGTAATTTAATTGTGCAGAATCGCAGGATAAAAATTCTATCTCAATTTGTCCCCAAATAATTCTTTCAATTGAAACGGGGTCAAAATCTTCTCCAAACACACCGCCTTTGGTGGTCTGTACTTCAATGTTTAGTGTGTTGTTAGAAAAACCGCCAGTACCTATCAACCATGCTTGGTCAGTTTTTTTTGCTTTGTTTTCAAGAATCGCTAAATCTAAGTTTAATGAATCAAAATAATCTATGCGGTTGGGTATGGTTTGTTCAATCGTGTCTATCATTGATTGCGGTATCCTATCTGCGCGGTATTTGATTGCTAAATAGGCCAAATAGCTTTCTGCTACATCTTCAGTATTGAAATTGTCTCGCGCATAAGTGGATATGAAATCGGGGTCTTGGTTTTGAGCGTTCCTCCATTGAAAACTATTGGCATGTATTGGATCAAGTGAAGTATGTACACCTTCATGAATGAAGGCTTCCTCTAAAAACCCATCACTGATATAGTCTTGTGCAATCTGCCCAGTGTGTATCAAAAAATTATTGTTGCCACCACCAAAGGTATGGCTGCCTTTGTGAATCCAAACAGTTTGCAATCCAGCCCTTAATGCTTTTGGAATACGGCCTATTGCTGGTGCATAGATTTCTACTTGTTCTTGAGATAATGCGGCTGTGCTAAATTCCGGATTGACTTGGAACTCAACAACAAAGCCATCGCTAAATGTCACATCAAATAAAAACGCATTGTATTCATTAAAAGAAATTGTTCGGTAATCATACATGGTTCT
>JAJRQG010000009.1 GCA_024280395.1 Gammaproteobacteria bacterium
ACAGGAGTACCTAAATGAATTTTGTTATCGGTTTAACCGAAGATATTGGGAACCACAAATTCCTAATAGGCTATTGACGCTATGTATAGCTAATAGCCGTGTCGGAGTTGTGGAACAGGAATTTAGTGCATAGCCATGTTAAATTATTTGCGCAGCCTATGGGTAAAAGATGTAGAAAAATTAAACAACATCGAAGTACTGGGTGGTACAGATGAGGCTTCTCGCACAGGTATGGGTTCGTTTAGAGTTAAGGGTAAAACCAGTATTGATGATGCCAAAGCCTTACAATTAAGAATCGAAAAAGAATTTGGTATTTTTACCGTGGTGAGAAAAGGCTTGGCCAGTGGTGGCTGTGTTCGTGTAACACCACAGGTTTTTACCACTCCTGAGGATATTCAGCTGTTGGTCAGTGCCTTGAAAAAAATTGATCAAACTCCATCTAGTTGATTATGAAATATACAAAAGACAAAATCGCAATAGACTCATTAAATTCCGAGCAGTTCAGAGTCACCCAAGAAAACGGTACTGAGCATCCTGGGACAGGGCAATACTTACATAATGTTGAGAAAGGCATTTATGTGGATATTGTTTCAGGTGAACCCTTGTTTGCTTCAGGTGCTAAATTTGATTCAGGCTGTGGTTGGCCAAGTTTTAGCAAACCTATTGTCAACGATTTCGTCAATGAAATTAAAGACAAGTCTTTGGGCATGATTCGTACCGAAGTGCGTTCGCAAAATGGAGACAGTCACTTGGGTCATGTGTTTGAAGATGGACCACAAGAAACAGGTGGGTTGCGTTATTGCATTAATTCAGCTTCTTTGCGTTTTATCCCCCTTGAAAAAATGCAAGATGAAGGCTATGGTGATTACATTAATCAAGTAGAGAAACAATAATGGCACAAGAAAAGGCAGTATTAGCAGGTGGATGTTTTTGGGGCATGCAAGATTTAATCCGTAAACTCGATGGTGTTACATCCACGCGTGTGGGTTATACCGGCGGTGATGTGCCCAATGCCACTTATAGAAACCACGGATCACATGCTGAGGCTTTAGAAATTGTATTTGACAATGAAGTCATTTTATTTCGCGATATTTTGGCTTATTTCTTTCAAATTCATGATCCAAGCACAGAAAATCGTCAAGGCAATGACAGAGGTGAGTCATATCGTTCAGAGGTTTTTTATACCACCGATGAACAAAAACTCATGGCATTAAAAACCATCTTAGATGTCAATGCATCAGGATTGTGGCCAGCACCTGCGGTGACCAAAGTAACAAAAGCCAGTGATTTTTGGGAAGCCGAAATCGAACACCAAGATTATTTAGAACGCATCCCCAATGGTTATACCTGTCATTTTCCGCGTCCTGATTGGGTATTGCCAGATAGTGACTAATGGTCTATTGCTTTCAATTTGAAATTCATATAATATTGATATATCTTTTCCAATGGAAATAAAATGAATAAATTGTTTAAAAACATGAAAACTCATACAAAGATAATGGTTTCTTTGTCGTTAATTATTAATATGTTATCTATGATTTTTATGAGAAAAATATTGCAGTCAGACTATTATTATTTGTTTTTCGCAGTTCAACTATTGGCGGTGGGTTATTTTTTTAAAGTTTTATTCCAGCAGATTAAAACTGACAACCCAAGCCCAAAATCTGGTAAACAATAATCAAATTTCTGTTATAATCTTTCGCTTTATTTTCAAAAGTAAATCATTTCATGCTCAACCTTCAACAACAATCCGCAGTAACTTACTGCGATGGTGCTTTATTGGTGCTTGCCGGTGCGGGTTGTGGAAAAACGCGGGTGATTACTGAGAAAATTGCTTATTTAATCAAAAGCAATATTGCCACTCACCACAATATATTTGCCATTACTTTTACCAACAAAGCAGCCAAGGAAATGGCTCAGCGTGCCAATAAAATGGTGTTTTTGCCCGAAATAGATGGTAAGCGTGAACGACTTAATATTTCCACATTTCATGCCTTGGGCATGCGCATTATTCGTGAAGAAATCAAACACTCCCCTTATCGCTATGGGTTCAGTATTTTTGACAGTTCAGAAACCCACAATATTGTTAAAGATCTATTGCCCAAAGGTTCCAATCGTGAACAAATCAATACCATTCAGTGGCAAATTTCGGCTTGGAAAAATGAAGGGCTAAAAGCCGATGAACTTGATACATCATTTATGTTGGCACAAGAAGTGTATAAGCAATACGAACAAAGATTGATTGATTTCAATGCCTTGGATTTTGATGATTTGATTCTACAAACCTTAAGTTTGTTACAAACCGATGGAGAAGTGTTAAAGCGCTGGCAGGAGAAGATGAAATTTGTGTTGGTGGACGAATACCAAGATACCAATGGCTCACAATACCGTTTGCTGAAAATGTTGGTTGGACAACACCGCAATATTATTTGTGTGGGTGATGACGACCAGTCGATTTATGGTTGGCGTGGAGCGCAAGCCGAAAACTTGAATATCCTACAACAAGATTTCCCTGAGCTAAAAGTCGTAAAGCTAGAACAAAACTACCGTTCAACCCAAACCATATTGGGTGCGGCGCATGATGTGATTAAGCAAAATCCACACGAGTTTGAAAAGAAGCTGTGGAGCGACTTGGGCTCGGGTGATTTAATAAAAATAGCGGCTTTTAATTCGCCTGAAGAAGAGTCTTTACAATTGTCCGCCGAGATTGATTACCAGCGTATTTTAAAGAAAAATAATTTTGCCGATTACGCCGTTTTGTATCGCTCCAATCATCAGGCTAAATTAGTCGAACAAGTTTTTCGCAGCAACAATATTCCCTATGTGATGAGTGGTGGTCGTTCATTTTTTGATTTCGCCGAAATCAAAGATTTGATGGCCTATATTCGATTATTGTGTAACCCAAAAGACAACGCAGCATTTTTACGCATTGTTAATGTTCCCCGTCGTGGTATAGGGTCAAGTTCATTGGCAAAACTGGCACAAAGTGCAGAACATGCACACATCAGTTATTTTAAGGCATCAGGAAACGATGGTGTGTTGTCCTCATTGCCTACAAGAACATCGCAAAAGCTCAAAGAATTTCATGGTCATATGTTGAAGCTACAAAAGAAAGTAGTCGCCAACATGAACGCTGACAAGATTGTTGATGAATTGGTACATGATATTGACTATATCGCATGGATTGCACAAACCAGCAAAGACAAAGTGTCAAAACATAGCCGCACAAAATTGGTGTTTGATTTCCAAAAATGGATGCGTGCCTTTACCAAAGACAAGGACATGACCTTGATTGATGCAGTTGCTCAAATGACTTTGCAGACCAACAAAGACGACGCCAATAATGAAGATGCGGTACAAATGATGACATTACACGCCGCCAAGGGCTTGGAGTTCCAAAATGTTTATATGGTTGGCGTTGAAGAAGGCATTTTACCGCACCGCAATTCCATTGAAGAAGAAACCGTAGAGGAAGAACGCCGCTTGATGTACGTAGGCATGACAAGGGCCATGAAAAACCTCACCATTAGCTATGTCAAAAAGCGCAAGAATAGATTTGCCCAAGACGACAATTGTGATGTTGGTCCCAGTCGTTTCTTAGACGAACTTCCTCAAAAATACATCAGTGGATATGGTCAAGTGACCAAAGAATCCGAAGAAAAACAACAAGAAAATAAGAGAGGACATTTGGCTGCATTGAGAGCCATGTTGGAATAAAATAAGAATTCCATACAGAATTTAGGCACTGCCATAAAATGATGGTAGTTTATGATAGCGCCTAAGGATGAATTCTGTTAAATTTCTATGCAGTAAAATCTAAAGCTTTACATTACATTTCGTATAATTGGCATCTAGGCATTCAAACTCAACAGTATTTTTCTCTTTATCAAAATCAAAAGGATTTCCTGTGTAATTATTTTTTATTGTAGAGTTCGAGATGTATTCAGTTACGTTGTTGGGTTGATTGCTCGTTAATTGCAATTGTAATTTGACAAGGTTAAATATGTTGTTTAAATCATGTACTCTGACAGCATAGTTCCAACAATTGTCACAAAAGTTATAGGCTATCATAGACTTGCCTGTGAAGTTATATAAGCTCGTTGGATTGTAGCTTATTAATGCATTTTTTTGTTTGTTGAACTTTTCCATGTAGTTAGTTTTTACGGCTTGGTAGATTTCTTTCGATGACATTTTGCTAAGAAAAACATTTGGCTCGGTAAAATATTTGTAGAGCAGATTGTGGTGTGAATTTTTTTGCAACAGAAATGTACTGAAATCTTTATCAAAGGGTTTTAATGCATTTATTGCTTTAAACATGGCTCGTGATTCAGAGATGTAACTGTCGCTTATGTCCAGTGCTTGAGCAGAAAGTGGCGTTAATATTGACTGGATTAAATCAATTTGTTCTGTATTGGGCTGGTTGTTGCGCAGATAAGTGGATAGATAATCTAAATTGTTTCTAATGTTGGCTTGCGCAATCATTTTATCGATGATCATTTCTCCATCTTCCAACACCATTTTCCAAAATTTAATCTCTTTTCCAATGTACAACAAAAAATCTGTTTTGTCGGTTGCGTTGTAACGCTGTGCTAAACTTATATTACCAAGTCTCAACAATAAAAGATAAGAAGGGAGAGGTGTGCCAATGGTCATGTCATTAAAGTTAGTATAATAAGGCAGGTTTAAAACTTCATTGTAACGATGTAACATTAATGAGAGTCTTTTATCATTGTCTGGTGAGTTAAACAACAACTGGCTTAATTCGAGCAAACAATCATTTTCGTCGCGTGAATTGCAAGCACCATATTTTTCCAACCATGGTTCGTCAATGTTATCTTTTATACCAAGTATTTCCCTAGATTCGTCATCTCCTAAGTTGTCATTCCCTTTCTTGCGATTTTTTTGGTAGCGAGTTATTAGTGCATGTCCTGTTTTAATGATGTTTTTGTTTGAATCTGCATTGAGCCCCATAATGGCATAATAGGCATTGCCATCAGTTTTTGGTATGGGTTTAACTTGCATTATTTCAGTTATTGCAGGATTTAATTTTTCATCAAAGGGTGATGTGTTAATAATAAGTACAAAAGCGATAAATAGGCCAATGATTAATAATAGTATTTTAAATTGTCTTTTCATGAGGTTCTCAATGTTGTTTTGATGAACCTATTGTATTTTAATAGATAAATTTCTACCTGAGTTAAACATGGGTAAAACATTGGTAAAACATGAGTGAATGAAAAATCAACACTTTTACTGTTACAATGGGTTGCATGAGTAATAGTTCGGAATCTAAACCCATCCAATGTGGAGAATTAACCATATTGCCTAAATTGGGAAGAGTGGAGGCGGCAGACAAATCAATACGTCTTGGCCCTGTCAATATGCGTGTGCTGGTATTGCTTGTTGAAAATCAAGGGCAGGTTGTTGCACGCAATAAAATATTCGACTCGGTATGGATCAATCAAGTAGTGAGCGATGACACCTTAACACGTTGTATTTCAGATCTAAGAACTCAACTTGGCAAGCTAGTTGGTGAGACAAAGCTAATAGAAACCATCCCTAAACAGGGGTATCAGTGGATATCAACCATTGACAAGCCCTTACAAAAAACAACTGTACAAAAAGGCAAGAAAAAAGGGTTTATTCAATTTACATTTTTGTTAGTAATTGGGTTGATGGTTTTATCAACAACTTTTTTGTGGGTTGCCAATCACTTAATTGGGTCCGATAAAATAAAAATAGCCTTAATGCCACTTCAGACAACGTCTGTTAATCAGGAGCTTTCTATAGATGTTGGAGAGTTGTTGCGGGAAAATATTTTAAAAAACAAGAAAATAGGATATTTGTCAACATCGGTATTAAAAAACGTGAGTGGCAATAATTTCTCATACTTATCAAAAGAGTATGGCGCAGAATGGATTATTGAGTGGAAGATAAGAAGTATGGACGATTCCGAAATAATCAATTTGAGCCTGGTAGATGCTCGTACAGCATTGGTGGTTCACTCTGTGAATGCAGGAATTAACCGGAACACAGTCAAAATTAAAGCAATATGCGATAATTTTATTAAGGATGTTGAACGGTATTTGGGGCTATAAACTGCAATGAAGCCCATTCAAAATCCAATTTTCAAAAAACGGTATATTATTAACTTCTAATGTTGCTTTAAATAAACTAACCTTATATAATGCACCGGCTTTTAGTAAGGGCAATTGTTTCTTGGTGTGTGATAATTAAGGAGCAGCGAGAAATGTTATGACGTCACAACCATCACTTTCAGAAGTGAGAAAAGTAGTTTTTTTATTGCCGGTATGGCAATTGTTTTTGGGTGTTGTTGTTGGTCTTGTGTTTTTCCTTATGGCGGGAGCCCATGCTGGAATAGCGAGCTTTTTTGGAGCCAGCATAAGTTTTGCAGGAAGCTTGGTTTTTGCATTTGTTGTCTTTGGATTGGGCAATCAATCATCAGAAAACATGATGAGAAAAATGTTTCGAGCAGAAGCTTTTAAAATATTAACCATAGCGATTATGTTTTATGTGGCGTTTGCAAAACTGGGATTACCATTTTTGCCAGTAATAGTAGGATTTATGGTTACATTGATTGTTTTCTTTGTAGCACTGTTAACAGTATTTAGATAATAAGAGTTTAAAGAGTATATAGTATGAGTTCAGGCAGCATCGGCGGATACATAGAACATCATTTAAGTAACAATACATTGGAATTGGTGGAAGGTTCATCATTTTGGACGGTCAATGTTGACAGTGTCGTTTACACTTTAATTACCGCTGTGGTATTCCTTGGCTTTTTTGGCTACGTTGCTAAGAATGTTAAGTCTGGTGTACCCTCAAAATCTCAAAATTTTGTTGAGATGATTATCAAGTTCGTCAATGAACAAGTCAATGATTTGTTTCATTATCAAAGCAAGGTGGTTGCACCACTGGCTTTAAGTATCTTTGTTTGGGTGTTTTTGATGAATTTTATGGATTTGATTCCAGTAGATTTGTTACCAGGAGCAGGCCAAGCCATAGGGATAAAGCACATGCGTGTTGTGCCTTCAACCGATTTAAATATAACATTTGGCATGTCATTTGGCGTTATTCTATTGGTTATGTATTATAACTTTACAAAAAAAGGTCCTATCGGTTACGCAAAAGAATATTTTGGGCACCCTTTTGAGGGTCCAAACACAATGATGAAAATAGTATTGGCTGGGCCAAACATGTTGCTTAATACTGTTGAAACAATCGCAAAACCTGTATCACTTGGTTTGCGTTTATTTGGGAATTTATATGCGGGCGAATTAATTTTCATGTTAATCGCCGTATTTACTTTAGGTTATGGACTTGAGCATTTACTGTCATTTGGTGGTATCGTGATGATTATCGCTCAATTCTTACTGGGTTTAATGTGGGCACTGTTTCACATATTAATTATTACATTACAAGCGTTTATTTTTATGATGTTGAGTGTGGTTTATCTGGCTCAATCCCATGATACTGGGCACTAGCAATACAAATTATTACAAACAGTTTATTTTTTAAATATTTCGTCAAAAACAATTAATCGGAGAAAACGATGGAAAACTTGGCTTTAATCGCTGAAATACAAGGTATGACAGCAATCGCAGTAGCGCTAATTATTGGTATGGGTGCACTTGGAACAGCAATCGGTTTTGGTTTGTTGGGTGGACGCTTATTAGAAGCTTCAGCCAGACAACCAGAGTTAGCACCTATGTTACAAGGTAAAATGTTCTTAATCGCAGGTTTATTGGATGCGGTAGCGATGATCGGTGTTGGTTTGGCATTATTCTTTACATTTGCCAACCCATTCTTAGGACCTATTACAGGTTAAGCAAACTAAAATTAAGTCTTTATATTAATTAACTTATTTTTAGGAGAATATCGCAATGAATATAGGTATCACTTTAATCATCCAAATGGTGGTTTTCATCGTGGTTGTATTAATCACCATGAAATACATCTGGCCTGTAATATTGGGTGCAATGGAAGAACGTGAAAAACTAATCGCTGATGGTCTTGCTGCTTCTGATGAAGCAGAAATTGCTTTAAAAAAAGCACAAGATGAAGCCGATGGCATCGTAAACGAGGCCAAAGGCGTTGCTACTGAAGTTAGAGAGTCTGCTAACAAAATGGCAAACAAGATCAAAGATCAAGCAAAATCAGATGCTATTGCTGAGAAAGAACGCCAAATGGCATCGGCTGTTGCAGAGATTGAACAAGAAGCCAATCGTGCCAAAGAGGAATTACGTAAACAAGTTTCTACATTGGCTCTTGCGGGTGCGGAAAAATTGTTAAACAAAGAGGTGGATCCAAAAGTTCACGCAGATTTGTTAAACGACTTGGTTAAAGAGATTTAATCATGGCTGAATACGTCACGCTCGCACGACCTTATGCCAAAGCGGCTTTTGATTATGCAAAAGGTGCTGGTTTGGTTGATTCTTGGTTGAAGCAATTAACAGTATCAGCTGGTCTAGCATCGGTTGATAAAGTATCTGCATCTTTTTCATCGCCTGAGAAAGACAACAGTCAGTTGGTTGGTATGTTGGCAGGAATAGATGCTGATGCTGGTTATACAAACTTGATACAACTAATGGCAGACAATAATCGATTAGCATTATTGCCAGATGTCATTAATGTATATAAGTATATCAGTGAGCAAGATGCAAAAGCCTTGAGTGCCGATGTATTTACTGCTGCTGAACTTGATCAAAAGCAACTCGAAAGCATAAGTGCTTCGTTGTCAAAAAGAACAGGCAAAACGGTCAATCTTACCCAACATATAGATAAGTCGCTACTTAGTGGTGCACGTATTGTTGCTGGAGATTTGGTCATTGACGGTTCTTTGAAGGCTAAATTAGCTAAATTAAAAACAGAGCTTTTAAATTAATAAAGACCTGTCTTAAATAATATTAAACAACGAGTTGTTCAGTTGAATAACTCATAATTGGAAAGAGGACTCACAATGCAAACGACATTGAATCCATCAGAAATTAGCGAACTTATTAAAGAACGCATAAAGAATTTCGAAGTACAATCTGAAGCAAGAACAGAAGGAACAGTTGTATCTGTTTCTGATGGTATTGCACGTATCCATGGTCTTGCTGATGTAATGCAGGGCGAAATGATTGAATTGCCTAACAACACCTATGCACTTGCCTTAAACCTTGAGCGAGATTCAGTGGGTGTAGTTATCATGGGTGATTACACAAACATTTCAGAAGGCGACAAAGCAAAGTGTACCGGTAAAATATTGGAAGTACCTGTAGGACCAGAAATGGTTGGCCGCGTGGTTGATGCTTTAGGAGTTCCTATTGATGGGAATGGTCCAATTGATGCTAAAATGATGTCACCAGTTGAACGCATTGCACCAGGTGTTATTGAGCGTCAATCAGTTGATGAACCTCTACAAACTGGATTAAAATCAATTGATGCCATGGTGCCAATTGGTCGTGGTCAACGTGAGTTGATTATTGGCGATAGACAAACTGGTAAAACCGCTGTAGCGATTGATGCAATCATTAATCAAAAAGGCAAAGGCGTTACATGTATCTATGTTGCCATTGGTCAAAAACGTTCATCAGTAACAGGAATTGTACGTAAGCTTGAAGAGTTTGGCGCAATGGAACACACCATTATTGTAGCAGCAACAGCATCTGATTCTGCAGCTATGCAATACATGGCACCTTATGCAGGAACTGCAATGGGTGAGTATTTCCGTGATCGCGGTGAAAATGCTATGATTGTATTTGATGATTTAACAAAACAAGCATGGGCTTACCGCCAGGTATCTCTATTATTAAAACGTCCTCCAGGGCGTGAAGCTTATCCTGGTGATGTATTCTATCTTCATTCACGTTTGTTAGAACGTGCATCCAGAGTTAATGCAGACTACGTTGAAAAGTTCACAAACGGTGAAGTTAAAGGCAAAACAGGATCGCTTACTGCTTTACCTATTATTGAAACCCAAGCGGGTGATGTATCGGCTTTCGTACCAACTAACGTGATTTCAATTACTGATGGTCAGATTTTCTTAGAAACTGATTTGTTTAATGCAGGTATTCGCCCAGCGATTAATGCTGGTTTATCTGTATCTCGAGTAGGTGGTGCAGCACAAACTAAAGTAGTTAAGAAGCTCGGTGGTGGTGTTCGTTTGGCACTGGCTCAATACCGTGAGTTGGCCGCTTTTGCTCAGTTTGCATCAGATTTGGATGAAATCACACGTAACCAATTGGAACGTGGACAAAAAGTAACTGAATTAATGAAACAGAATCAATACTCTCCGATGAGTGTATCTGAAATGGCTGTGACATTGTATGCTGTTGATAAAGGTTACATGGATGATATTGAAATAAACAAAATTGGTGATTTTGAGAAAGGTTTACTTGATCACATGAATAATTCAAACGAAAAGTTCATGAATGAATTAAGTGAAACTGGTGCTTATAACGATGAAATCGAAGCAAGCATTAAATCAGGTATCGAAGAATTCAAAAAAACCGGTACTTGGTAATCATCTAATTAGAGAATAATTATGGCAGTTGGAAGAGAAATTGTAACCAAAATTAAAAGTGTACAGTCTACCAAAAAGGTGACTTCTGCTCTTGAAATGGTTTCAGCCAGTAAGATTAAAAAAGCCAAAGATCAAATGTTGGAAGCCAGACCGTATGCCAAACAAATGCAGACGATTATAGGTCATTTAGCACATGCCTCGCCAGAATACAGGCATCCTTTTATGAAGGAAAGAGAAGTTAAGCGTGTGGGTTATGTGGTTATTTCAACTGATCGTGGTTTATGTGGTGGTTTGAACACCAATTTATTTAAGAAGTGTGTTGCTGATATGAAAGTATGGCAAGACAAAGGTGTGAAAGTTGAAGTTGTCACTATTGGCAACAAGGCGGCATCTTTCTTTAAAAAAGTTGATGTCAATCTTAAAGCCAGTATTCCTTCATTGGGCGACAAGCCAGAACTCACCAAACTTATTGGTGTAGTTAAAGTGATGTTGGAAGCTTTTTCTGATGAGAAAATTGACCGTTTGAATCTGGTATTTAATGACTTCATCAATTCAATCGTTCAGAAACCAACGGTTCAACAATTGTTGCCTTTGGAGCCAACTAAAGATGAGAATATCAAGAAAAATTTTGATTACCTCTATGAGCCAGAAGCTAAGGACGTTTTAGAATTTGTATTGGGTCGTTATGTTGAGTCTTTGGTTTTCCAAGGCGTGTTAGAAAACTTGGCCAGTGAACATTCTGCAAGAATGGTCGCCATGAAAAGTGCCACGGATAATGCAACAGACTTAATTAAAGAATTACAGTTGATATACAACAAGGCGCGTCAAGCAGCCATTACACAAGAAATTTCAGAGATTGTTGGCGGCGCTGCAGCAGTTTAAAAGAATAAGATAGATCTACAGAGGATTTAAAAATGAGTTCAGGTAAAATAGTACAAATTATTGGAGCGGTAGTTGACGTAGAGTTTGACCGCAAAGATGTTCCTAAAATTTATGAAGCATTAGTGATTGCGGCAACAGATACAACATTAGAAGTTCAACAACAGTTGGGTGATGGTGTGGTAAGAACAATTGCTTTGGGATCAACTGATGGCCTTAAAAGAAATTTAGATGTCACCAAAACTGGTGCGCCAATTAAAGTTCCTGTAGGCACAAAAACATTGGGACGCATCATGGATGTATTGGGTAATCCAATTGATAATGCTGGCCCTGTTGGAGAAGACGAGCGTTGGTCAATCCACAGAGAAGCACCGAGTTACGAAGATCAAGCCGCTTCTGATGAAATATTAGAAACAGGCATTAAAGTAATCGATTTAATCTGCCCATTTAACAAAGGTGGTAAAGTTGGATTGTTCGGTGGTGCCGGTGTTGGTAAAACTGTAAACATGATGGAGTTGATTCGTAACATTGCGATTGAGCATGCAGGTTACTCAGTATTTGCTGGTGTTGGTGAACGAACTCGTGAAGGAAATGATTTCTACCATGAAATGAAAGACTCAAATGTATTAGATAAAGTTGCATTGGTTTACGGACAAATGAATGAGCCTCCTGGAAACAGATTGCGTGTTGCATTAACTGGATTGACAATTGCCGAACAATTCCGTGACGAAGGCAATGACGTATTGTTATTTATTGATAATATTTATCGTTATACATTGGCTGGTACAGAAGTATCAGCATTGCTTGGACGTATGCCATCAGCGGTAGGTTATCAACCTACTTTGGCTGAAGAAATGGGTATGTTACAAGAGCGTATTACCTCTACTAAGAAAGGTTCAATTACTTCAATTCAAGCCGTTTATGTACCTGCAGATGATTTAACAGATCCATCTCCAGCAACAACATTCGCGCATTTGGATGCAACAGTTGTATTGTCACGTAACATTGCAGAGTTAGGTATTTATCCAGCGGTAGATCCATTGGATTCAACTTCACGTCAGCTTGATCCAAATGTAGTTGGTGAAGAGCATTATAATATTGCTCGTGCAGTACAGGGTACATTACAACGCTATAAAGAATTAAAAGATATTATTGCAATTTTGGGCATGGATGAACTTTCTGATGAAGATCAATCAGTGGTTTATCGTGCACGTAAAGTTGAAAGATTCTTCTCACAACCATTCTTCGTTGCTGAAGTATTTACCGGTTCACCTGGTAAGTATGTGACATTGGCTGAAACCATTAGTGGATTTAAAGGCATTATTGAAGGCGAATACGATCACTTACCTGAGCAAGCTTTTTATATGGCAGGTTCGATTGATGAAGTAATTGCCAAAGCCAAAGAAATGGAAAAAGAAGCAGCTTAAATAATAAGCTTACTTAAACGTTAAAGAACAGAGAAAAATATGAGTTCAATACAATGTGACATCGTAAGTGCTGAAACTGAGATTTTCTCAGGTGAAGTCGCTATGGTATTTGCAACAGGTGTAGCTGGCGAACTAGGTATAGCACCAAGACATGCCCCCCTAATTACCTTGTTAAAAGCTGGCGAAGTACGTGTAGAATTACAAGATGGTACTCACCAAAACTATTATGTTTCTGGTGGCATCTTAGAAGTTCAACCGTATTTGGTTTCAGTTTTAGCTGACACTGCTGTTCGTGCTGAAGATATTGATGAAGCAGCGGCCATTCAAGCCAAAGAAGAAGCCGAAAGATTGCTTAAAGATTCTGATAAGCGTCAAGATTTAGCGCAAGTTCAGGCTGATCTCGCAAAAGCAGTTGCACAGATACAAGCGATTAGTCGTTTAAAGAAAAACTTGAAAAGATAAGTAAGTATAGTAATTCTTGAATTTAAAAAAACCAGCTTAAAAGCTGGTTTTTTTATGCCTCAATAAAACTGCATAATTGAAGGTTGTAATAAATTATAACGGTTTATCGTTAGGTCTCATTTACTATTTCCACAATCCCCATTTGAACGCCTTAACTTTTGTTGCTTTAAATATGGTGTGATGGTGTTCTTTGGGTTGTGATAAATAGGTCCATTCAATGGTATCTGGGGCATTAGCAGTGAATGCTTTCTGCAAAGCCTCGGTATGTAGATAAATATCTTCGGCATCTGACCCTGTAAACCAAATTTTCTTTGGTTTGTCTGTATAATTTTGTAAGTGTGCAGTAGCGTTCTGGACCAATTGGTTGTTATTCCACCATAGAGATGGATCAATGGCCAAATAAATATCAAACATTTCAGGACGTAAGAAAAAAGTTTCTACAATAAACAAGCCTGCAACCGATTCGCCGATAATGGCACGTTGATTGTTGGTTGAATAGCGATTTTCGATATCAGGAAATAATTCGGTCTCAATAAATTTTCTGAATTCAGTTGATCCATCAGTAACTGGTGCGATCTCTGCATCTTGTTTTACATCAGATAATCCAGTTAAATCTCGTCTTCGTACTGTGTTTTCAATGCCAACAAGAATTAAAGGAGCAATATCTCCTTTGTCTATAAGTTCAGCAATGGTAGTGGCGATGTGTGGAAAATCTTCTTTAATTCCTCCATCAGGCATATACAATACAGGGTAGTCATTGGCGCTATTGTAATCAGTTGGTGTCCAGACAGTAATGGTTCGTTTTTCATTTAAGACTTTTGAATCAATGGTGATAATTTCATGTTTAGGTATAGGATTCGTAGAAGTAGTCTGTTGACATGCAGAAATCAATATTAGGAATACAATAATTAATCCGGATAGGCGTATTTTCATGGGCTTAATATTTAAAGAAGAATTAAAATAAATTGTATCACAAATTAGATTGCTTTTGTCTTAGGATATTATAAGTTTTATGGGCCAATAATATGCCAGGATCGGTAAAACGGGAGGTGGCAATTTCAGGGGTAGCCAATAATTTCATGGTATGGTCAATTAAGTTGTTAAGTTCCATTGATGGGCTCTTTGAATAGAGCTGCATAAAAAACCGGGCTGCATCAATATTTTGATCAAGCTGAGGCAGTGGTTTGGTGGGCGTGCCATTGTCCACGGCACTGATTAGACCTCCTTTAGGATTTTTAAATTGTAGAAGAATAAATACTGCTGCTTGATTAGCATAGTCTATGTATTTAGGATCATTTGTGGCCATGTTTAGCAATAAAAAAGCCCTTGCCATATATAAGGTATCGGCAAGAAAAGGCCCAACTGTATCATCCCTGTCATGTTTAAAACCGCCATTGTTTAACTTTCTATGTTTGATAATCCAGTCGGATGCTTTGATAGCAGCTACTAAGTATTTCTTTTCTTTTGTTGCCATATACACTCGAATCATTCCTTCGATGGCTTTGCCATTATGAGATGAATATTTATGTTTGTCGACTTTGGGTATTCCTAAAGCCAATCGTTGTTGGCGTTTGAGTTTAAAATAATCATGGGATTTTTCTCCTTGTTTCAAATCCGCATCTTGACTGCTATAAAAGACTCCCTTGTCGGTTGAATACAAAAACTCCAATAGATAATCCGCTACTTGTTTTGCAGCGACACAATACCTTTGTTTTTGTAATTGCTGACAGGCTGAAGCAAAAGCATACATATTTTTGTATTGGGTATTCATGATTTTTTCATAATGCGGATGTTGCCAATCGGCATTGGTCGAATACTGATAAGCGCCACCAAATTCTGGATCAATAATTTGTTTGGCGTTATCCAATGTTTTGATGACTCTATTTGTTGCAGAAGCATCGCCTTTAGTTGCCAAATACAAATCCCATTCAACCGAATCAATGTCCAAGAATTTCATATTTAACTGTAAGCTGCCCAAGTCAGAATCATAGGCCTGTAAGTGCATTATTTTAAGTTGTTGCACCAAGGATTTCTCAAGTTTTGGACTGCTCGAAAGGTTATTTGGTAGTGTCAAAGTAGTGGTTTCAGGAGAGGGGTCTTCAATGATGGCTTGTAAAAGCCTGGCCATTCTTCCAGGACTGATATAACCGGCTCTTTTTACAATTTCTGTTCCATCTGGAGTCAACACGATAGTCGCAGGCCATCCCCAATTGCGGTAACGTTCAGCCAAATCTGGGCGCAGATCATGATCTGCTTGAGTGGTGATAAAATGATTATTTAATAACGAAACAACTTTTTCATCAGTGTAGGTGTTCTTTTCCATAACATGACACCAGTGACACCACACTGCAACTAAATCTAAAATAATAAATTTATCTTGTTTTTTTGCCAGTTCAAAACTGACTTTGTCGAATTCTTTCCACTCTATTTTATTGGCGTAGGTACTTTGAGAAAACATAATGGCAAATAATAATAGAGTAATGACCTTAGCTTGGGTCCAAATAAGACTAGTTTGTTTAATGCGTGTCATTTTTGTATATCCCTTATTAATCAATTTCTTATTTATCTCCATCTTGGTCAATACTGTATTTTTCAAACCAAGCTAATATCGCAGAAACTTTGGCAATTAGGTTGCTGGGTCTTGCGGCGATGCCGTGTGATGCACCTGGTATCCTTACCATAGCACTTTCTATTTTTTGCAGTTTTAAAGCAGTATAAAATTGTTCGGATTCTGAAATAGGCGTTCTAAAATCTTGTTCTCCTGTTAACAACATGGTTGGGGTGGTAACATTTCCCACCAATGACAGAGGTGAACGGGCATGATAACTTTCTGGATCTTCCCAAGGTTTTTTGGCAAACCAATATTTACTAAAATAGGCAGGTGAGTCAGCGTGTAACACAAAACTTGTCCAATTGATTACAGGTTTGGCAACAACCGCAGCTTTAAAACGATTGGTCTTGCCAATTATCCATGCACTCAAAACACCACCACCGCTGCCGCCAGTGACATAAAGTTGTTGTTCATCAATATAGCCTTTAGCAACGACTGCATCAACACCCGACATTAAATCATCGTAATCTTGACTGGGATAATTGTGGTGTATTAAATTGCCAAATTCTTGCCCATAACCGGTACTTCCTCTGGGATTGGTGTATAAAATGACATAGCCTGCAGCAGCATACAATTGTATTTCAGCACTAAAAACAGAACCATAACTGGCAAAAGGCCCACCATGAATTTCTAAGATTAGTGGATGTTTTTTATTGGGATTAAAATTGGCTGGTTTAACAATCCAACCTTGAATATCTCTCTGGTCAAAAGATGACTTGAACCATATTTCCTCAACCTGTCCGAGGTTTTTGTGACTGAATAAATCTTCATTGAGCCAAGTTAAGCGTTGGTCTTTGCCTTTTTTCCCTGAACTTAGATCTGCTGGGTGTCCGGTTGTTCCTAATGTATAGGCATAACGGCCATTGTTTGAAACACTGTAACTGGCAGCATTATAAGGACGTCCCAATGACAAGCCTCCTAAATTTTCTGTAAGGTTGTTTATATCTCCAGACAGGTTGATATAAGAAAGTTTGGTATTGCCTTTTTCTGTGTATTGAAAATATAGCCCTTTGTTGTCATGACTCCATTGAATGTCTTGTATGTTTCTATCAAAACCATGTGAAATTAAACGGCTTTTAGAACCATCACTGTTCATCAAATATAGGTTATTTAATTGGTAACCCAGATATTTATCATCAAAGCCTAAATAGGCGATGTACTTTCCATTGGGAGATAGTATTGGCGAAAAATCTGGACCTTGTCTTGAGGTCAATGCTTGTACTTTTCCATCAGATAATGAGACAGAATGTATTTCGCTATTCAATGGATCATATTCTCCATCTTTGTGTAAATTAGCGGGGAAAATTAATGACCGCCCATCTTGTGACCAGATAGGATTGCCATGATTGTATTCTGAATCAGTAATCTGTCTGGCTGTACCACCTGAAATAGGCAGGGTAAACAATTGTCGAAAACCACTTTTCAAATAACCTTGGCCATCGGCACGATAATTGAGTTTATCAATATAGATGGGCGGCTTGCTCCACTTGGCTCCGTCTGGCTTTTTAGGTAGCTTAATAATTGATGAAGCATCAGTGCCTGCAAACATGCTAAAAGCGATGTGTTTATCATCCTTTGACCATGTCACAGCTCCAGGACTCTTTGGTGTATTTGTCAGTATTGAAACATCACCAGATTCCATCCAACGCAAATAGATTCGCATTTTCCCATCAGCATTCGATTTATACAGTAATTTAGAACCATCATGCGACCACACAGGAGAGTTATCATTATTGTGCCCTGTGGTTAATGGTCTATTGTGAGAACCACCAAAATTAATTATCCATATGTTCGATAAGTTTTTATCGGTCATCACATCTTTATAGTTTCTGACATAGACAATGGTTTTTCCATCAGGAGAAATCTGTGGATCTGAAACATACTCCAGATTAAAGATATCAATCAACTCTAGTTTGTTGGAGAGTTCCGCTGAACAAAATCCACAGGAGAATACAAAGATAAGGCTGATTATTGTTTTCATGGTGTTGTCCAGAATTAAATGAGGTTATTAAGATACTTGAAGAGCCCTTTAAAGTCAATACTCAAAATTTTTTTTAGTCCAAAATATTCTGCGGTATATATTCGACCCAGAGCCGAATAAAATTGAAGTGGTTTATGATTTTTTTATCTGTATATTATTCGAAACCATTTTTAAATAAGTTGTTAAAGCGGTTGTTAAAATAGCCATCAAAGGTGTTTTGGACTAGGTATTCATACCCTTGAGGAGTTAGATGAAAACAATCTCTGGTGAATGTGAAATCTCGCATGGCCTGAATGGGCGAAGGTCTGTTTAAATCACCCGGAGGCATAATAACTCCAGGAGCGATGCCATCATTTGGAAAGCCAAAAAATGCTTGCATTAAACCAAAATGAGACACATGAAATACACGCGGGTCATTCATGGCTATTTGACCATAAATTTGTTCAAAAGTAGTCGCTGCAGTATTGAGTTGGTTGGTTGTTGGCACGCCCATATCTGTAAGTAAGTTATTGCATGTTTGTCCAAATAAGCCGCCAATAGTGTCTTCAAAATTAGGATAGTCATAAAAGCTCAGTATTACTTGGATGTTACTTCTTTGTGCTAATACAGCATCGACAATGGTGGTCAAGTCTGTTTGTATTTGTGACTGTAGTGCTTGCTCTTGCATCGGTGTCATATTGATGTTCCAAGCATTAAGAAAATCATTGCCGCCGATGGTTAGTTGAACAGTATCAATTTCCGGATTGTTATTGATGGCATCTAATATTATTTGTAATTGAGCAGGTATTGCCCAATCTGACGCTTGTCTACCATCTTCAGAAACCGAATCACTGATAGTATGAATAACTAGATTGGGAAAACCATTATCAGAAAAAACCTGATTATGGGTGTTGTTGTCTATTTGCAGTTGAGCCCAAGAGTCACCTACAACAAGTACCCTAGGTGTTTGTGCAAAGGCAATCGATGTCATGAAAAGTAGGATTAATAATTTGCTCATGACTTTCTAGACAATAACCAATAAAAGGTACCTACAGCCACAACTTCGTCGGAGAGGTCTTTTATGGTAGTTGTCACAGTGTAGTCAATACTGTCAGCAACTTCTGGTATTTCACAGATACATTCTGCGGTTAGATCTCCTTTGGCTTTTTTGATATACTCCATTTCCATTTTGGTCAAAATACCGCGTATTTGACTGGTCATTCCAGACAATACAGCTAAACCACTGGTGACTTCCCCCAAATTGATTAACGCTACAGCATGAATGCTTTTAAGATGATTTTTGTTGCCACGTCGCTCTTTAAGAAAAGCCTGGCAATGGCCTGGTTTCAAATCTGTGATTAGGGCTTTTATGGTGCCAGTATAAGCGGCCATTTTCCCTACAGCTCGTGAGAATAGTTGTTTGCCGAAAGGTTTGTTTTGGAGTTTTTTCCAATTGGCCAATATTTTTTCGCCGGGTGATTCGTTATTTTGTGACATAATAAGCCTATGTAATTATTAAGGTGAAGTGAATGTACAATAATCATTATAAATATGTTTCAGAAATAATCAACCAAGGACTAGAAAAGGCCAATCTTGATGGTGTTCTGATTTACTCGGGTCATGTGAATAATTATTTTCTAGATGACATGCCTTATGCCTTTGCCTGCAATCCGCATTTCAAATGGATGGCACCGATTACCGAAACACCGCATTGTATCATTCATTACAAACCCAATGAAAAAGCGAAACTGTACCTGTATCAACCCAAAGACTATTGGCATTCATTGGCAAAAACTCCAGAAGGTGAATGGGCAGAAAATTTTGAAATTATTTCAATTACTTGTAAGGAAGACGTGCCTGATTTTAGTGGTTTACAGAATCATGCATGGATTGGGCAAATTGATTCTTGTGAGTTTGACAACTTAAAGCACAACCCAAGAACCTATATGGATTATGTCCACTGGCACCGAGCAATAAAAACTGATTATGAAATTGAAAATATCCGTCAAGCCAATGTTTTGGCATTAAAAGGGCACAATGCTGCTTATCAGTGTTTCAAAAAAGGCTACAGCGAATTTGAATGCCACATGGCATATATGCTTGCCACCAAGCACAACGAATACCAGTTGCCCTATGGAAATATCGTTGCACAAAATGAAAATGGTGCAGTCCTACATTACCAACACATGCAGCGCTTTAGACAAAAGCCGGAAAACATTAAGTCCTTTTTGATCGATGCGGGGTGTCAAGTTAATGGTTATGCATCGGACATCACACGAACTCATGCCTATGATGAAAACAGTGAATTTGCCAAGATGATTAATGCAGTTGACAGCATGCAAATAGCAATTGGCAAGAAAGCAGTAGCAGGGACCAGTTATATTGATTTGCACACCCAAGCACACTTGATGCTATCAGAAATTTTAAGTGATTTTGATGTCATCAATTGTGATGCGCCTACCGCTCACGATACAGGCCTATCTAATGTGTTTTTACCGCATGGACTAGGTCATTATCTTGGTTTACAAGTCCACGATATTGGCGGCCACCAATCAGATGAAGAAGGCAATATTTTGTCCCCTCCAGAATTGCACCCTTTCTTGCGATTGACCAGAACCCTTGAAGAAAACAATGTCCTGACCATAGAACCCGGCATCTACTTTATCGACATGCTACTGGAAAAAGCCAAAGCCAGCGATATCGGCCAATACATCAACTGGAGTAGGGTTGCTGATTTTAAACCTTATGGCGGGATTAGGATTGAGGATAATATTGTGGTTAAGAAAACTAAGTCTGTTAATTTGACTCGGGGTTAATTGATTCCATCTTTCTCGTTCCCACGCTCCTGCGTGGTAATGCATAGAGATTTCAAGAAAGGCTGTTTATATTTGCTTAAGAAAGAATCAATATATCTCTAGTACCGTATGAATTACCACGCGGAGCAAGGAAACTAGGAGCTTGTTCGAAATTAGAAAGTTTTACATTGAAACAATGATGGGCGAGACCCATCTTACAAAAATACTTCCCTGTGTTATTGCGTCAATGCGAGAGAAAGAAAGATTATTCAAGATTACCGTTGTAAACTAGAACAAACCACCTACAATACTGAAATGAAAAACTATCATCTCCTACAACAAGCTTACAACTTCGAAGATTTTGAAAAAAATGGCAAACAATTAATTGAACAGCTGTCAACTTACTTAAAAGTCCAACAATTACCCGAGTCAAAAGCCAACAATTGGCAAACTCCTGACAAAGAATTGGACTATTGGGAAAATTATCAGTTCAATGACTTAACGGGTTTTGTGGATGATTTATTGAGCCACTCCATTCATTTGCACAATCCTAAATACATGGGTCATCAAGTTTCTGTGCCTGCTCCATTGTCTATATTGACCAATCTTGTTAGTGGTTTATTGAACAATGGTATGGCGGTGTATGAAATGGGCAAGGCAGCAACCGCTATTGAGAAATGTGTGGTGGAATTATTTTGTGAAAAAGTCGGTTATGATGAGAATTCAAACGGTGTCATGACTTCTGGTGGAACCTTGGCTAACTTAACGGCTTTGTTGGCAGCGAGACAAGCTCTAAAAGACAGTGATATTTGGCAAGATGGTTGTCAGGAGAAATTAGCGGTATTGGTTTCAAACCAAGCCCATTATTCGATAGATCGAGCAGCGCGGGTCATGGGATTGGGAAATGATGGAGTAGTTTTGGTTCCTGTTAATCCTGGTTTTGCAATGGATAATCAAGCCTTGGAAATTAGCTATCAAAAAACTGTAGATGCTGGCTTTAAAGTCATCGCCATAGTAGGCAGTGCTTGTTCAACGGCCACTGGTATTTATGATGATTTAGAATTTATTGGTAATTTTTGCCAAACGAATAATGTATGGTTTCACATCGATGGTGCACATGGTGGTGCTGCGGTGTTTTCAGAAAAATATAAGTCTTTATTAAAAGGCATAGAAAAAGCCGATTCCATTATTATTGACACCCATAAAATGATGATGACACCTGCTTTGTCAACAGTAGTATTGTATAAGGACAAAGTCAAAGGTTCACAAACATTCCACCAAAAAGCCCAGTATTTATTTGAAGACAAAGGCTATGATGATCAGTGGTACAACAGTGGATTACGGACATTTGAATGTACTAAATTTATGATGAGTTTAAAGTTTTATGTCTTGTGGAAAAGCTATGGCATCGAAATTTTTGAAGAAAACATCGATTGTTTGTATGGCTTAGGCAAAGAATTTGCACAGTTGGTTGACAAGCACCAAGATTTTGAATTGGCACTAGATCCCCAAACAAATATTGTCTGTTTTCGGTATATGAAATCAGGGTTTGATGAATCACAACTCAATGATTTAAACAAAACCATCCGTCAATCCTTGTTAGAGGACAGTGAATTTTATATCGTTCAAGCTGTTCTTAATGATACTATTTATTTGCGCGTGACTTTAATGAACCCGTTGACAACAGGGGTTCATTTGCAAAATTTGTTAAATAAAATCACCTTAATTGCGTAATTCTTTCTTCAAAATCTTACCCGTTGCGCTCATGGGTAAAGCATCGAGAAATTCTATTTTTCGGGGGTATTTATAACTGGCAATTTGTTTTTTGGTCCATGCCTTTAAATCTTCAGCACTGACCGACATGCCGTCATTTAATACCACAAAGGCTTTGATTTCTTCGCCCATTTGTTCATCAGGAATACCAATAACTGCCACCAAGGAAACGGCTTCGTGCTGTATCATCACTTCTTCGACTTGGCGAGGATATACATTTAATCCGCCACGAATAATCATGTCCTTGGTACGGTCTACGATAAAGTAAAAGCCATCTTCGTCTTTAATCGCCACATCTCCAGAATGCAGCCAACCATCGGTGATGGTTTCGGCATTGGCTTCGGGTCGATTGTAATAGCCTTTCATGACGTTGTGTCCTTTGTACCACAATTCGCCTTTTTTACCTGTTGGCACTGTATTGCCCTGGTCATCGACCAATTTAACTTGTACACCCCAAATAGGCGTGCCTATAGAGCCAGACTTGCGACCGACATCAGGTTGGTTAAAGGTAACTACTGGAGATCCTTCACTCATGCCGTAACCTTCTAGAATATCAACTTTAAATTTTTCTTTGAAATCTTTCAGTACAGCCATAGGTAGGGCTGCTCCACCTGATACAGCCAAACGTAAGTTGTCTGTAATTTTTGATACATCATTTGATTCATCCATGCCATTAATCATGCCCCAATACATGGTCGGTACACCTGCAAACACAGTAACTTTGTGTTTGACCATTAAATTATGAGCATCATTGGCATCGAACCGTGGTAATAATATACTGTGACAGCCTTTATAAATGCCCAGATTCATTTGTACAGTCATGGCAAAAATATGAAACAAGGGTAACACTACCAATTGAACATCATCAGGGTTAATGTGAATGAATTCTTGATTAACCATGGCATTCATCACCATATTGCTGTGGGTTAATTCTGCTCCCTTGGGTTGTCCAGTGGTGCCTGATGTGTAGACAATAATTGCCGTATCTTCTGCTGATGTAGACATAGTATCAAATTCAGGTGACATGCCATTCATTAATGAGCCCAAAGTTTTCACGTTATCAAATGGAGATGAATCAGTTGGAACGGCCATGACATTAAAAAATTGTGTGCAACGAGGAGATTGGTTAAAGGCATCAAAGCCCATTTGTCCCATGGGTAAATCAGTTGTCCCCTGAAAACAAAAATAAGCGACGGCATGACTGTTTTCTAGGTGGTATAGAATTTCATCTTTTTTCAGCAACACGCTCAAAGGAACAACAACACCACCCATTTTTAAAATACCGTAATATATGATGGGAAAATAAGGCAAATTCAAACAACTTAAGGCAATCTTGTCGCCTTTTTTTATACCATTGGCTATCAATCCATTGGCTACTTGATTTGCCGCAGCATTGATTTGTGCAAAAGTCAGAGTGGTATCCATAAAAGTAAATGCAGGTTTGTCGGCATATTTTATGGCGCTGTCGTCTAAAAACGAAGTGATGTTAAGCATTGGTGTCCCCTAATGATTTAACTTTATAATAAACCAATTTGGTAAATTAATAAATACATATTCAGAATTAATTCGAAAGGGGGTAAAGTCAGATTATTCGGTAGGATTTTCTAGGTCTAGTTCGGTAGAAGAATCATCATTTGGAAAATCAATAGCCACATTCTCCACAGTTTGGTGAGTAATTGGGGTTGCCAATGACAAGTTAAACTCTTCTTGCAAGTAAAATGCTACGCGATTGATACAATAACGGGCTGATTTAAGTTGATAGATGTTATCCAGGTGATAGTGTAATCTCCAGACAATCGCGTGATCTCCAGTTTCAACAAGCAATATTTTGGGTTTCTTTTCTAAAGTTAACGCACTGCTTTTTTCACAGGAGACTTCCCATACTTTTTCAAAGAAATCTTCGACTTGTTTTGTTGGTGTGTTATACCCGATTTTGTATTCAATGTAGTCGTTCCAGCCGGTTTGCCCAGCCCGGTTTAAGATTTCTATTTTTGTGGTTCTCAGTTTTGAATTGGGGATGACGATTTTGTGTTTTTGTACCAAGTCTCTAAATGTGGTTTGGGTCAATGAAATTTTACGAGTAACTGCCAAAATATCGTACTCTGGGATTCGGCAAATCACACCCGGTTCTAAATCGTGATTGTACAACATAATCAAGCCGTGCACACTGTCTATGGCCCAAGCATCCTTGGTAGCAAACAGAATAACCAACAGTCCACCTAGTACGCCTGTAGCTTGTAGCCAGCTAGTTACGTTCCAAATATTGACCAGCAATAAAATACCAGCAATAATGGTTAATGCTATAATGATGATATACATCATTTCGGATTTATAGGTGCTGGAGGAAATTTCTTCCCCGTCAATGTTTTTTTCTTTGCCATAGTGTTGTAACGCCCAGGCATGAGAAAATTGGATAAATAGGTATGAAATCAATAACACTAAACCTGTTTGGGAGAGTTGTAGTAACCATTGATTGTTTTTAGTTGTACCATTGAACAGGGCGTCAACAACATAGATCATCAACAATAAGAAATTCAAGAACCGAAGCCACCGTATTCGGCTTTTGTTTTTGTCTTCATCATCGGTAGGTTTTACAATGTATTTGAAAATGACACCAGATAAGATAAAAAACAGCAGGTTGAGTACAATTGCGGATTTGCCAAAGTTGGACAAATGCTGAAAGTATTCTTGAATGTAAATCATGGTATCTCCTTAACCTGAAGAAAGTATTGTTGGTTATTTTTATTAAACACAATGAAATTGTTGTTATTCAATAATTGGATAAAACTTTCAATTGCAGAATTGTCTTCAAAGCTTTTCCAAAAAGTCAGCCCGTATTTGGTGATTATTTCATGGTTGCTGACATGTCCTGCATACACTTTGTCTTTTGATTCTCCAATAACAATGGGTTGTTGCCATAAATGAAGAGCCAATAATAGCTTGTCTTTGCGTTTAGAAAAAATAACTGACTCAATCTTACCATTGTTGGTGGTAGGGATAATTGCAATGTTTTTGCTATTCTTATCGGTGCTGGCAGCCGTCCAAATATCCTTCCATGCTTTGGGAGTAATGGTTTTCCAGCCCTGGGATTTCAATTGCTTAGATAATATGGCTAAATCGCCTTTGTAATGGATTTGGAAAGCCTGTTTGGGTCTGTTTAGCCAATCATTGCGTTCTTCTAATTTACTGTTTGTCCACTGTTGAGTACTTATTTTTTTAAATATTGGATTGGGAACTTGTTTTAATTCTTGTGCGAAGAAAATCAAAACAATCACAATTAAAACACCTTGAAAACTAAAGAAAATGGCAGAAACAGGCCAGCCGAGAAATTGCTTTCTCGTCCTCATGCGATAAGCAATGGCCACCACAGATGCCCAGAGAATCGCACTAAAAATTGAAATAAGCACCACACCCAATGATTTTTGTAAAAAGAACAATTGAGCAAACGATGTCATCGCTATTAATAATGTCGCTAGAGTATAGGGCCAACTGCGTGCTTTGTGTGGCAGTGCTCCTGAAATCAAAGCAGACCAAAATGAAATAACACAGATAAACCATGTCAAATGATGGAATCCAAACCATTGTTTTTCAAACTCACTTGAAAAATAATTGATAAACAAAGCCAGTATATAACCTGTTACCACAATAAATGCCCAATGACCTGCAGCGGTTTCTTTTTTTCTTCTTATTAACCAAATAAAAACCAATACGCTGGGGATTATAATGGTTAGATCATGTGTTGCCGCGAGTATAAATAGCATGACAGGTTCGGTCCAATCGGTATGAAATGCCTGCATAAATGTATTGACAGAAATGGACCAGTCGCCAATGGTATTGCTATTGAGTATGAAGAACAAGGATGTTATGGTCAATGCAATGATGAATGTTGCCATCAATGCCAAAGAACCTTTTTCAGGTTTTCTCGGGTCTATTAAACCAGAAGTAAGTTTGCCTATATGAGGGTGTTTCTGTGTCCAAACTAAGACATTACTCAGCATTTTATGTGTTCTTGGTAATAGAAATCCATAAAGCAATTGGATAAGCCAATAAACCAGCGCCACTGTAGCTACAAATATCAGTACCAATATAGCCAACTTACCAGCCACTTTGGATAGCGCACCCATGGCATTACCAAATAACATGCCGGGCAATAGATAAAAGGGAGACCATAAAATAGCGGCAATGGTACTGACCATCAAGTATTTTTTTAGTGGCATCTCCATCATGCCTGCGATTGCGGGAATAATGGGTCTTACTAATCCCACGAAACGTCCAATAAAGACACTGAGAATCCCCCACTTGGTAAAAAAGCTTTGCCCCTGTTCGATTAATTTGGGAAATTTGTACATGGGCCAAATCTTTAATAGGCCTTTTTTGTAGTGGTGACCAATCCAAAAACTTATGCCGTCACCTACAAAAGCACCCAGTGAAGCAGTAATCCAAGCCGTATAAAAATCAACAACACCCAAACCAACCAATGTCCCAAGTCCGACCAATATAGCGGCACCTGGCAGTAATATACCGACCAATAACAGTGATTCTCCCAAGGCCACAAGAAAGATTAACCAGCCCGTAGCGTTAGGGTGCAGTTGCACCCAATCCAAAACCGTTTGTAGCCAAGACGCTTCCATAAGTTTTACACAATTTTCTCAGTTATAGTTCAGAAAAAGCGAACGTAGCCGCTTTTAAAGTTTTGCTCAAAGTTACTTCGTCATGGGTGGACGAGACAAAGGCTGCTTCATATGCAGAGGGCCCAAAATAGACTCCCTGATTTAACATTTTGTGGAAAAAAACTTTAAACCTTTCTTCATCACATGATGAAATATCAACGAAATTATTGATGGTATCCTGTTCAGTAAAGAACATGCCAAACATGCCACCTACATTTACCGTATGAAATGGAATATTATTTTGTTGGGCAATTTCATTTAATCCATCAACTAAATTCTGAGTTTTAACTCCCAAGTCAGTGTAAAACCCTTGTTTAGAAATAATATCCAGCATCACAGAACCAGCCGTCATAGCAACAGGGTTTCCTGATAATGTGCCTGCTTGATAGACTGGCCCAAGTGGCGCAATGTGTGACATAATATCTTTGCGTCCACCAAATGCCCCAACGGGTAATCCGCCACCTATTACTTTGCCAAATGTAGATAAATCAGGGGTAATGCCATACAGTTCTTGTGCACCACCTAGAGCCACACGAAAACCTGTCATGACCTCATCAAAGATGAGCAAGGTTCCATATTTGTCACACAAATCACGCATGCCTTGAAGGTAGCCATCAACTGGTAGGATCATATTCATGTTGCCCGCAATCGGTTCAACAATAATAGCAGCGACATCATCACCGTGTTGTTTCATGAGGGCTTCCAGCGCCTCTAAATCATTATAGGGTGCGGTTAATGTTAAGTCGGCAACAGCCGATGGAACACCTGGGGAACCAGGTATACCCAAAGTTAAAACGCCACTGCCTGCTTTGACTAGAAATGAGTCCGCATGTCCATGATAGCAACCTTCAAATTTAATGATTTTATCACGTTTAGTAAAACCTCGAGCCAAACGTATAGCGCTCATGGTGGCCTCAGTTCCAGAATTCACCATACGCACCATGTCCATAGATGGAATAATATTACACAATTTTTCCGCGACGGTTACTTCTTGTTCGGTTGGTGTGCCAAAACTCATGCCATTGTCGACAGCCTTGTGAACAGCTTTTAAGACTTTTTTATTACAATGGCCTGCAATCATCGGCCCCCAAGAACCGATATAATCGATATATTCTTTGTCATCCACATCATAAATATAAGGCCCATTGGCCTTTTTTATAAACAAGGGATCACCGCCGACGCCTTTGAATGCACGTACTGGTGAATTGACACCACCTGGGATGAATTGTTGGGCTTTAGCAAATAAATCGTGATTGTTCATTGTATTTATAATTCTTATAAAAATGTTATTATAAGTGTTCTTGAAATATAATGACATTTTTATCATGAACAGTTTATGAAAAATATTGCACGCATATTGATTGATTGTAAAGATGCCAAAGGCTTGGTTTATCAGGTTTCTAAAGTTTTTTTTGAAAGAAGTTTAAATATCGACAGCAATCAAGAATTTGTAGACAAGCAAGTGAGTAAATTTTTCATGCGCTCGGTGGTCAGTGGTGACTTTGAAGTCAGCGAACTGGAATCTGCGATACAAGAAATCCTGCCTGAAAATGCCCATTTGCGTGTAATAGCACCTGAAAAGAAAAAAATTATTTTGTTAGTGACCAAAGAATCTCATGCTCTGGGCGATATATTGATTCGACATTCAGCAGGAGAATTGGATGCAAATATTCAAGCTGTTATCGGTAATCACAAGACCTTAGAACAATTGGTGAAACGTTTTGATATTCCATTTCACCACATTCCAGCAGAGGGCATGGACAGACAAACCCATGAAAAAAATGTGATGGCAGTTATTAACCAATACCACTTTGACTTTTTGGTTTTGGCCAAGTACATGCGCATATTAACCCAAAACTTTGTGGACAACTATGCACAAAAAATCATTAACATTCATCACTCATTCTTACCCGCATTTATTGGAGCCAATCCCTACAAACAAGCCTTTGAACGTGGTGTAAAAATCATCGGTGCAACCGCTCATTTTGTCACCAGCGATTTGGATGAAGGCCCTATCATCGCACAAAATATTATCCCAGTGAACCACCGTTTTGATTGGAAGGATATGCAAAGAGCAGGGCGCGATGTAGAAAAAGCTGTTTTGTCCAGAGCATTGTCATTGGTGCTAAATGACAGGGTGTTTATTCATGGCAATAAGACCATTGTTTTTTAAACAGCCCATTAAGGTGAAAAGGGTATTGATATTGACCCCTTACTGTTGGAAAATTTACTTAAATTTGGATCCATATTGGGATGGATATTTTAATGATAGTTTATAAAAAAGAATACATCATCGTCGATGAAGCAGATGCATTAGATCTACATGAAATATCTAATATGGAATCTGTAAAATTTTATAAAAAATTACCATCAGGACAATATTTATATGATTTCTGGAACAATGAATTATCAGATTTGGCTAAATACCAACAAAATAATCCTATTGAATATGCTCAAAGAATGATTGACGATGAAGAGTTTGAGAAAAAGTGTTTAAATATAATCAATACAAGGTATATCCTTACTTACAAAGGTTCAGAAAATTATATGAAAAGGTATTACACTTATTCAGATAACATAGCTAACGTTGTTTTCGATTACCTTAGTTTCAATCGATATATGCATCAAATATTTGTTGAGATAAATAAAAAAACAACTATAGAATTTGAGTATGTTCGTATGAAGAAAAAAACAGATATTTTACTTTCATGGATTACAGATATCAATATTGATTATAAAATTGATAAAAAAGACTCTAAAATTAAAATCATTCTTGGAGATATCAGATCAATAGATTGGGCAATGATTATGGTTTTTTTAATGAATGTGAGGATAAATAAAAGAGTAGATTTTTTATTAAATGTTGATCATGAAAACTGGGCAAATTAGATTTTAAGGGGTCAGAGTGGACTACCCACGTTTCCACAGAAACGTGGGTAGTCCACATACCATTTTTACATCATCGTTTGTAAATACAAGACTGCTGAAGCCAGTTTGTTTTTTTAGTAGGAAAAAAGGCACGCCATCCGTGGCGCCAAAGCCATCCTTGCCATTGCGAACTATGTAGATGAAAGATATAGTTTGCTAATACTTAACTTACCATTATTATATACGAAAAACATCGTAGATAGCAAGTATTAAATTAACTTTTTATAAATTTGAAGAACGTACCTGTTTGATATATCCCATTTTGAAATATATTTCTTTTCTCTATTAGTCGCAGATTTGATTGGATGAATACTTCGTGCCAGTTTGGATTGTTATTGATGGCTTGTGTGACTCTAAATAAATCGTTAAGCCTTTGATGGGCATGGTGGTATTGTTGTTGCATTTTGATCAGCTCTATCTTATTGGCTTCAAGGATGTTTCTTTGCATGAATAAAATTCCATCAGTGGCCAACAGTAAAGCTCTCATTAATTCAGAAGGCTGGTTATTAAAACGTTTAATCACCAGTTTTTGTTTAGTTTTTAGTTGTTTGATAAACTCAGCGTAATTAATGGATTGACAACAATAGTCGTCAAAACATTGAAATATCTCTATTGTTTTTAAAAATTCATAATCACTTTTTTCAACTTTCATGGTTTTAATGATTTCTGTTGATCCTGAATGAGCAATCATCACAAAATTTCCCTTGGTTTTTAGAAGTCTATGAACTTGTTGCGCTGCCTTTTCCCAATGGCAGTATTCAATTCCATATTGGCTGGTGATTAAGTCAAATTCATTGTTGGCTAATTCTATGTCTTCTACCTTACAGTTTGAGATGAGTTGAATTTTATTTAAGTTTGAAATTTGGTCAGGGAATCGTTTTTCAATTGATTTTCTGTTGATATCTGCGGCGTCAATGGCAGTAATTTTGAAATTTTTATTTTGTATTTTTGAGCGAGATGCTGACAATAGTGCAATAGCACAATTGCCTGTGCATACATCCAATATGTGGCTATTTTTGTTTAGATTATTAAACACTTGTGTCCATTGTTGTTGGATTTCACCGGTGTAATTTTTTTGAAAATCTTGTGGCAATGAGGTGAGTTGGCCAGTTTTCCAGTACTGACTCCAATGATTGGATATTTTGTTTGTTTTCATCATTTTAAATTATTCAGAGGCTCCTTAAAAAAAAGGCGCATAATTAATATGCGCCTCAAACTTCAAAGTTTAAAATGTATGGGTATAACGGACGTAAGAAACTCTTCCGTAACCATCATATAAATTAAAATCATAATTTCTAACCCCAACATTACCCACACCAATAGGCGGTGCTTTTTCTGTCAAGTTTCTTACACCAACGGTGATTTTACCGTTCCAAGGTGTATTATAATTGACTTGTAAGTCTTGAGTTACCCATGTAGGAACGTGGCCTTCACCAACACCAGCTACGATGGTATCAAATTGGTCGCCAATCATGTTGATGTTATAAGCAACGCTCCAATTTTCATAAGCATACAAATTGCTTAAGATAATTCTTTGTTGCGGAACACCTGGATCGTTGATTAAATCTCTTCCACCGTCAACAGATTGGTCTAATAAATGACTAATTTGTAAGTTGCTGGTGAATCGACCTTCCCATAGTTCTTGATTGAACCTTACATTAAAATCTATTCCAGATGTTTCCACTTTACCTTGGTTTCCAAAGCCTGTAAAACATTCTAGAATTGAACCATTGCCTGCTCGGCTACAAAAAAGACCTTCGGGCACAGGGTCGCCAGAAAGCTCAGAATTAATCAAAAATTGTGCACCAAATGAACGAATTCTATTGTCAATTTGGATGTTAAAATAGTCCAATGTAAAATTTAACCAGTCATTGGGTTCATAGGCAACACCAAGAGAAAACTGCTTAGATTCTTCTGCTTGTAACAATGCATTGGATTGTCTGGTATCATTGATTTGCAATGAACAATTAGCCGGTTGGCCTTGGTTGATACAAGATTGAGGATCATTTACAGAAGTGGCTGAAAAGGAAGGCTTTTGGGTTAGGGTTGGCAGAGTAGGTGCTCTAAACCCTTCTCCGTATGACGCCCTAAGTGTTAGCTCTTTAATCGGCTGATATCTAAACGATACTTTGGGAGAAAAATTGCTGCCAAAGTCAGAATAATCATCATATCGCCCCGCGATATTCATTTCCAAATTATCTAATAAGGGAAACAATGTTTCGAAATAGACGGAAGTGATGTCTCTGTTTCCTGCTGCTGAATTACCAGCGGATCCACCAATTTGACCTGCTTCAGATAAAGGGTCATAAATATCTGCATATCTGTCTTCTCGGTACTCTGCTCCAACAAATGCAGAAACTGGGCCATTTTGCATGTTGAAAAGATCAAACGCTATTGTGCCAAATATTTCATCTTGATCATAGGTTCCATCGCGAAACACAGTGACGCGCATCGAATTAAGAACAGATTCAGGTGTTGCATAAGGATTGTTTAAGTCATAAGAGCCATTTTCAATGTTGGCAGAGGCAGCTGAACGCAACAAGAAGTTGTGTCCAACATCTGCTGTTCTATTTTTGGTTCTTCTAATACCAAACTCAACTTCAGAATTTCCAACTTGACCTGTGGTTCCTATCAATAAATCTAACATTTCATTGGTAACAGTTGAGTCTCTGTTGCCCAAAGCATCAAATCTATGCCACCAGTTAACGGCCTGAGGATCCAAGCCTAAATTTGGGTTATATACATTTCCATTGGGGTTGGTTGGATTGTTTGGGCTGTTGGCAGTTAATGGTGTAGAGAAGAAACTGCTATCAGGAACTGGCGCATAACGTCCAAATGATTTGGTTTGTGTGAAAGATGCATTGGCCCAAAGGTTCCAATTCTCAGATACTTGATGCTTGCCTTTTACATACAAAGATTTATTTGAAATTGATGCCTCATCCGCACTGACTAATGTAAAATCATAGGCACAACGCTCTCCTAATTGATAAAAACCTGTTCCAGGAAAATCACAGTCTCCGATGTTTCGCCAGTTAAATTCATCATTTCCATTTTCATCTAATGTCGTAAAGCTATTGCCGAAGACAGAACCTCCTGGTACATTCCATGGCAAATCTCTGGCAAAGATGATGTCCCTGTCATTCCAGGAAATTCCTGCCAAGAAACTGGATGTGTCATTGGATGAACCAAAAAGAATAGAACCTTCTTCTCTTGCTCCTCCATCTTCTGGAATGCTGACACTTTGTGCGCCAAGCATAATCTCAAAACCCTGATAGTTAGTTCTGGTAATGATATTAATTACACCACCAATGGCATCAGAACCATAAATTGCGGATGCACCATCTGAAAGAATTTCAATTCTTTCAATGGCACCTAGAGGAATGGTGTTTAAATCTTGACTTGAGCCTGTAGAGGGAGAACGGGGAAGTCTTCTTCCATCTATTAGAACCAAAGTTCGAGAAGCTCCTAAGCCCCTTAAGCTAACCGAAGCAGTGCCTTGTGCAGAACTGCCTGATTGTGGTCGAAAAGATCCTGTTGAGTTGAAAGTTAAGTTACGAATTAAGTCAGCGGCGTTGCTCTCTCCGGTTAATTCAATTTGCTCTCTATCGATTACAGTGATGGGTAAAGCTCCTTCTGTATCAGAGCGTTTTATTCTCGACCCTGTGACTTCAATTGTTCCTATAGATACTTTGGAGTCCTCCTCGTCATCATCGGCAGCAAAACTTGTGTTGGATAATGCCATTGAAGCTATTGCACTGGAATACAGTGCGATTTTGATGGCATTGGTTATTGGATTACATTTGAGTTTCATTTTTTTCTCCTATTGTTTATTATATATCTACAACTACGTACTAAAGATTACGTAGTGTGGATATAAATACTACTACATTGTTCGTACATGTCAATATATAATTAGAAAAGTTTTTGAATCAGGTTAGAAAGTGGTCTGAATTAATCAGACTTATTTTGGATAAGCCATAAAAAAAGCCCAGTAAAGGGCCTTTTATCTTTAGGGATGTGGTGTTATTTAGCAAGGTTAATCAATTAGATTTTGCTTTTTAAATTAGCAGCCAAAGTGTTTGTATATTGCATCACAGCATCAGAGGCTTGGTCGGTTGCATTCAGAGAAGTGTAACTAATCTTAGAGCCATAACCATTGCCTATGCTATCACCGGTTTTTATGTCATAGGCATCAATATCGATTTGTGCATTGATTAGCTCACTAGAACGACCTGCATATTGCAATTGTTGAGAACCAACATAGTTAACATTTGCGATAACCATCGCTTGACCACCATTTTTTTGAATGAGGTTTTTTAGTTCTGCCAAATCTAAGCCATTGTTCATCAATTGGCGCATGCCTGGAATGAACTGTTCGTTCATGACCTTTACGCCCTGTTGTCTCAATTCATTTTCAAGGATTTTTTCAACAGGGTTAGCAATAGCAGGATCACCAAAAGCAATAACTACAACGCCTTTATTCAAAGGAATGGTTTTTATTACAGGTTTATTTATAACAGTTTTTGTTGAATGAGTCGCAACTGAATTGATAGGAGGTACTTGTGTTCTGTTTTCAACAACACCAGCGTCTGTAGGTGTATTGTGAGCAACAGAGTTTGGTGTGGTTGGAATATCAACTTGAGATTTGGCAATATCATTGGCCGCTTCAGCAGTCTGAGTCGGTGTCTGGATTCCAGTATTTTTGGTATTGATGTTGTTTGTAGTTGATATTGGTTGTGCGGGAATATTCAAGTCGCCTGAATTATCTAGACTTGCCACATCCTGAGATTTCTCATCAGAAAACATGTTGCCTATTCCTGCCAACAGTCCTTGGCCACTTTTTGATTGTGGTTCGGAGTCATTGAGGGAGTTGTCGTTGTTCTCGGAACTTGTGTCAATAGGTTCTGGCAGCTTTGATTGAGTATCAGACGATAAATCCCCTTCAAGTGAAGCAATGGAATTACTGCCGGCGTCAATTTTGTTTTCACCAATAGGCAAATAGCCTCCATAGTAACCAACCCCCGCAGCGGCAACAAGAGTGAACAATGTGGCAGCGATTAACCATCCTTTGCCACCCTTCTTATTTTGTTGAGTATTGTTGACCAAATATTTATCAGTTATAGCAGCAGCACTTGGTAAGGTAATATTTTCAGATACGTTGGATTTTTTTGGTGTTGTAGCATGTTCCATGGCTTTGGCATTGGTTTTAATGGCGACAATGGTTTCATTTTCAACGATATTTCCTAAGTCGCGGATTATTTCTTCACAACTTTGGTATCTTTCATCTGGAGATTTGGCAATCATCTTATTTAGGATAAAAGAAGTTTTCTTATCCACTTTTTTATTGAGTTCGCGAATATCTGGGATATCAGATTGTACAACTTCTAGCATTAACCCCAATGGGCTGTCGTTCTCAAAAGGAACTTTGCCCGCCAACATTTCATAGAAGACAATACCCAATGAGAAAATATCAGAACGTTGGTCCACTTCTTGTCCGATACATACTTCAGGTGATAAATAACCAGGTGTACCAACAAATTCACCCGTGTTGGTTAATTTATCGCCATATTCTCTGGTGCGCGCAATACCAAAATCGACTATTTTTAAAGTACCATCGGTAGTTAACATCAAATTAGCAGGTTTTATATCGCGATGAACCAAATCTTTTTTATGCGCAGCAGCCAATCCAAGGCAAGCTTGTTTTAGTAAGTTTTTTGCATGCTTTACCGATAAAGAATTGCCACCTTTTAGGATGTCGTCAAGAGACTGTCCTTCAATATATTCCATCGCGAAGAAAGGAACACCTTGTTCTTTGCCAATAAAATAGATTTGTATTACATTTGGATTGTTCAATGCAGCAGTAGCTTTGGCTTCTCGAGTGAAACGTTCAACTAAATCCTCGTCATTCAACAAATGTTCACCCAAACATTTTATTGCTACTTGACGATTTAAAGAAGGTTCCCAACCTTTATAAACAACACCCATTCCACCACGGCCTAATTCTGAAGTAACCTCGTAATGTCCAAATTTTTTCATAATACTCACCTTTATTTAACTGTTCAGTAATTAACTATTAACAGTTTTACTCATTTAAACTATAGAGCATCCTATATTACTAAACTGTGTTTGAATCTAAACTTAATCAATCATTTGTTGAAATGTGAATTGCATCACACCTTAATTTTATCATGTAAAACAGTCTTTTTTTTATTAAAAGAGATATTTGTAGAATTTAATCAATGATTTTTAATTGTTATTGCCTATAATTGACGCTATATTAATATCAATTATTTAAGGTATACTCACTTTGTTAGATAAAACTCGTCAAAATATTTGTACACTTCCGGATGTGGCAGCCGATGTCAAAGCAAAAGTTGCTGGAACTCTGGAATGGGTCGGCATGTCTGAAATAGAAATGCCAATTAACCTTAATGCTGATGTTGATGTTCCTTCTACCATTGCCAGAGTTCGAGCAGAAGTCAGTTTGGATGATGAAAGTAAACGGGGCATTCATATGTCGCGGTTGTATTTAGCTTGTGATGAGACTTTTAGCCATCAGTCAATTGATTTTGTCAGTCTCGCCAAATTAACTCAACAATTTTTAGAGTCTCACAAAGAGCTGAGCCACAATGCATTGGTTGAAGTAGATTTTGATGCTTTGATTCGGCGTAAAGCACTGGTAAGCGATAACTCAGGATGGCGCAGTTACCCTGTGAGCTTATTGTTGGTTAGAGAAAAGAATGAAATTACACACATAGAATTGGACTTCAGTGTGACATATTCAAGTACTTGCCCATGCTCTGCTGCTTTGGCCAGAAGCTTGATTCAACAAAATTTTAAAGAGTCATTCTCCCAAGACAACTTAGATTATAATAAGGTTATGGAGTGGATAGGTTCAGAACAAGGCATCAATGCAACGCCTCATGCACAACGTTCAACCGCACATGTTCGCACTATTTTGAAACCAGATTGTACACAAGTACCGTTGAAAAAATATATTGATATTGTAGAAGATGCACTACAAACGGTGGTTCAAGCAGCAGTTAAACGTGAAGATGAACAAGAATTTGCAAAAATCAATGCCAAAAATTTATTGTTCTGTGAAGATGCAGCCAGAAGAATCAAACATGTTTTGGTCAAACAAGACCAAATTGAAGGATTCTGGCTAAGAGTTCATCACCATGAGTCTTTGCATCCACACGATGCAACAGCAGAGGCCAGCAGTGATTGAAGTCACAGTAGAACAAGCCCGTTTAGAAGAGGTGATAGATTTGCGTCACACCATCTTGCGCCCAAATCAACCACGAAGCAGTTGCTATTACCCTGAAGATTCTTTTAAAAACACCACTCATTTTGCAGCAAGATTGGATGCAAAAATTGTTGGAAGCGCTTCAGTTTATAAAGAAAAGCACCCTGATTTTTCATTAAAGCAATCGTGGCGAATCCGTGGCATGGCAGTCTTACCTGAATACCAAAGGCAAGCCATCGGTACACACCTTGTAGAAACCTGTATTAATCATGCAATCAAAATGAAAGGTGATGTGATTTGGTGCAACGCTCGAATTGATGCCGTAAAATTTTACAAACAATCGGGGTTTAAAATAATTGGTGATGAATTTGAAATATCAGGAATAGGGCCTCATTTTCTAATGGCAAAAAATTTAGGAATCCATATCGGACAAACTAGATTTATTAAAATTGCAAAAAAATTATTCAGCAATCAAAGGCCAGTTACAGCACCTCAATCCAAAATAAAACATTGATTTAATCTAAATAAACCCAACATACTCAATTCAATTAATAACAAAATACTATGAGCGAAAATTTCAAACAATATATCTGTATCGTCTGTGGATTAATTTATAATGAAGCCGAAGGCTGGCCTGAAGACAATATCGAACCAGGCACCAAATGGGAAAATGTGCCCGAAGATTGGGAGTGTCCAGACTGCGGTGTAGGCAAAGAAGATTTTGAGTTGTTGGAAGATTAAACAATTAGCAGCAATGTACAATGCGTAATGTACAATTAAGCTTATAAGCATTTTCATTGCAGTATTTCCATGCTCTGTGCGAGATAAGCTCTTGATTTTAAAATTTTTTTCAATCAATAAGGATTTTTTTCTCCATCGGGAGCGGTTTTAAAGCGTTTGTGCACCCATAAATACTCTGCTGGGTTTTTCTTTACCATTTGTTCTACTCCTTGGTTAACACGAGTCGTATCGACTATTGGATCTTTGGTGGGAAAATCTTCCATAGCAGGAGATAGGGTTAAGGTGTAATTGGGTGTCTTTTTGTTTCTTTGTACGTGAAAAAATAAAACTTTACATTTTGATAGTCTTGCCATTTGATGAGTGGCAGTTATGGTAGAGGCTTGCTTACCAAAAAATGGCACAAATACCGATTGTCCTCGGCGATAATCTTGATCGGGCGCATACCAGAGGATACCTCCAGATTTCAGATGTTTAATAATCGGGCGCAGTTCATCTCGTTTGAACATTTTAGTGGCATATTTCAACCGAGACTTTGTCACCATATACTCAGTTACTGGGTGTTTGTGTGGACGATACATGCCTGCAATTGGGTATTTTTTACAAAGTATTTTTCCACCCATGTCTAGCGCAGTAAAATGACCCGCAACCAATAATACGCCTTGTTTTTTTTCTAAACAAGATTCTATGTGTTCACCACCTTTGATAATTGCGCTGTTCTCAATGTGTTTGGTTGAGCCAAAAAAGGCTTTGATGGTTTGAGTCAGCATAATGCCCAATTCGGAAAAGTGTTGGTTGATCAATCTATTCTTTTCAATAGGATTAAGTTCTGGAAAACAAATGTCCAAATTTATGGCAACAACTTTTTTACGGGATTTAAGCAGTGATTTCACTAGTTTTCCTAATCCTTTTCCAATTAAAACTAGCAATTGATAAGGCAGTTGAGCAATTATCCAAATGAAGGAAAATAGGCTCCAAGCAAATATGTGTTTAAATAATGGTGGTTTAGTAATCATGGTCAAATTATACCAATATCACACAATGATATTCTTATCTTTGTTGAAACTAGTGTAAAATATTGTTTTTTAATTTTAGGAGATGTTGTGGATATCGTATTTAAACAATTTCTAGGAAACAGTCCAAAGTGGTTTAAGTTAGCCATGCTTGGATTTTTAGTGATTTGTTATCCTGCTACCTTGTTGTTGGGTAAAACAGTTATGGGTTGGGCTTTTATTGCTATGTTTATTTTTACATTAGCAATGGCTCTAAAATGCTATCCATTGCAATCAGGCGGTTTGCTAGGCTTGGCAATATTATTGTTGGGTTTAACCAGTCCTGAAACAGCATGGCTTGAAATTCAAAACAATTTATCTGTCATCATGTTATTGGTGTTTATGGTAAGTTTTATCTATTTCATGCAACCTTTGTTGATCTTTTTGTTTGGAAAATTACTCGTTAAGGTGAAAAATAAAATTATTTTATCCCTGATGTTTTCAATTGCCGCAGCATTTTTATCTGCTTTTTTAGACGCACTGACAGTTACTGCGGTACTTATTACGGTATTTATCTCTTTGTATGGGGTGTATGAAAAAGTTCATTCAAATGCCAAAAATACAGATTTTGATGGCAATGAAATTGATGATTCTAAGCAGATGGGTGGCGATATGCTTAAAGACTTTAGGTCATTTATCCGGTCATTGGTTATGCATGGAGCAGTAGGTACTGCACTTGGTGGTGTAACTACAATGGTTGGAGAGCCACAAAATTTATTAATTGCAGAAAAAATGGGCTGGAACTTTACAGAGTTTGCTGCAAGTATGGCGCATGTTACTATTCCTGCAGTAATTGCTGGTTTGATTACTTTGATTATTGTTGAGCAATTTAAAATTTTTGGTTTTGGTGGAAAACTAAATCCAAGTGTCCGAAAAATTCTTCAAGGCTATTTGAATAAACAAGATGAAAAAAGAACGCGCAAAGAAAAGTATAGTTTAATTGTACAAGGAGTCAGTGCTATTTTATTGATTTTGGGGTTGTACTTCCATATTATGCAACCAGGTTTGATTGGCTTGGCTTTATTGGTAGTTGTCACCTCTTTAACTGGAATTACAGAGGAACATAGAATAGGGAAAGCTTTTGAAGAGTCATTGCCTTTTGTATCTTTACTGGTGATATTTTTTATTGTTGTAGGAATGATTCATGACCAACATTTATTCCAGCCAGTAATTCACTGGGTTCTTTCAATGCCTATTGAGGTGCAGCCCAAAGCTTTCTTTTTAGCCAATGGAATTTTATCGGCTATTAGCGATAATGTCTTTGTTGCCACAGTGTATATCAATGAAGTTAAAGCAGCATTTGATGCAGGCGAAATTAGCAGAGAACATTTTGAAACTTTAGCAGTTGCAATTAATACTGGCACCAACTTACCTTCGGTTGCTACGCCCAATGGCCAAGCTGCATTTTTATTCTTATTAACATCAGCATTGGCGCCAGCCATTAGGTTGGGTTATATGCGCATGGTTGTCATGGCATTGCCGTACACGATTGTATTAACAATAGTTGGGTATTTTGCGCAATAAATATCTGAATACATGAAAGAAAATGCTTTCATAAGGACGTCTTTTATTTCATAAAAAAACCCAGCAATAAATCGCTGGGTTTTAAAGTTAAGAAATTGATTGGGGGGAATCAATTCTTGTTGACTCATTCAAAAAAGGGGGATTGAATGAATCTTAAGTAAATAGCCTAGCTAAGTTACTTAAAGTGTATGAAAACATTTTTTTTATTAGATTGCAAGTCTTATTTTAGCATTTGCTAATATACGGACTATATTTAACAATGTTTTACATTTCAAACGGCCTATTTGACCTTAAACTCTGTATCAGAATTATCGATTTGATTTAATATTTTGATAGAGTAATCTCCTTTTTGTATATATGTTTCATGCCCGAGTCTAATGCCTTCACTAACAGGAGTAAGTGCTGTTTTGAGGGGCTTTGTCTCATCTTGGTTCTTAAATTTTTCGGCTTTTAAAGCGAGATTCTCATCCAGCCTATTGTCCCATTGCCATATATTAAGCCCTTTTATCAAGTTTATCTTAGTACTATAAATCAGTTGTTTTTTGCTATCAATTATTTCAATATTGACAGTTTCTGTAGAGTTTGACCAAATTTTGAAGGTGGAGAAATTTTCATCATTACTTGAGTTAAACCAACGAGAAGGTTTGCGATTCCATGATTCTTTGAAATCAATATCATTGGGTTTTAATAGCGCCAATGGTTTGTCTTTATAGTCGTTAAAGTTTTGTATAGCGGAAACATCTGAAATCCACATGCTACGGCCATGAGTTGCAACTACCAACTCATTGTCTCGTGGATGCACAATCAAATCATGCACTGGAACAGTGGGTAAAGTATTGCCCAACGTTGTCCAATTCTTACCTGAAGTCATCGACACATATAAGCCCTTGTCCGTTCCTAGATAAACAATGTTTTTCTTCTTGGGATCCTCTTTAATGACATTTACTGCCTCATTTGGAAGATTATTTTTAACCGATTGCCAGGTTTTACCAAAATCTTTTGATCGATATACATAGCTCTGAATATCATCATTGCGATAATTATTCAAGGTTAGCCATAGTACTTTTTTATCGTGTTGTGAAGCAACAATGCGGGAAACCCACAGCCTTCTGGGTAATTTCTTTCCCACATTTTTCCAAGTGTGTCCATCGTCCTCGGTAACCCAGACCATGCCGTCATCTGTTCCTACAGCTAGTCTGCCAAACTCTAATGGAGATTCACTAATGCTGGTAATGGTAGCAAAAGGAACATCGCCATATTTTAAAGATTGGGTTAAATTTTTACTGATGGCCTTATAAGTTTCACCTTTGTCAAAACTTCTAAATAGTTTGTTGGCACCATAGTAAATAATTTCAGGGTTGTGGGTTGAAAGAATAACAGGAGTATTCCAGTTGTAGCGCAAAGGAATCTCATCAATATAATTGGGTGGCTTAATCGATTCTGGCTTACCACCCTCTAGTCTAAAATAGTTACCAAATTGAAATCCAACATAAGTGGTTTTGTCATCAATACCAACATGCATTCCATCGCCGCCAAACAAGCGTTTCCAAGATTCACCATCTTGCCATTTATTCTGACTTGAGCCCTTTAATGTGCCATTGTCTTGTAATCCGCCATATACATTGTATGGCTCTGCCATATCAACATTAACTGAATAAAATTGTCCGACGGGTTGATAATCCAGTTTCCTCCAGTTGTTACCACCATCATACGATTCATCGGCGCCACCATCATTGGCTGCAATGATGTGCTCAGAGTTTTTAGGATCAATCCAGACTTCATGGTAATCCACATGGACTTTTGGGTCGAAAAGTGAAGCCCATGTTTTTCCACCATCCATTGATTTAATTAACGGCACGCCCATAGTGTAAATGGTATTGGGGTTATTGGGGTCAACATGAATTTTACCAAAATAGTAACCATAAGTGAAAACCACACCTGATAATGGTACCTCGTGAGTTTTATAGAAGCTATTGCCGGCATCATCAGAGCGGTAGACTTCTAGTCCCTTAATATCAGTGTTGAATAAATTATTATTCGCATCTTTTAATGATTTAACCAAGTCTATGATGTCCATGGACTTATCTTTTATTGCTTCAATGATTGATTCAGCAGTAGTTTTTGGAGGAAAGTTGTTGTCACGTAGAAATGTTTCTATTTCATCTTCGTCTTGTAATAAAAACTCTTCTCGCGACATTGTTTTTAACCTTTTGGCATTAATGGCTGTATCGCCCATGTCCCACTTTTCTTCTGGCAAGACTTCTTGGTTATCAACCACCACATACACTATATTGCTGTCAGATCTTGCTACATCAACGCCCATGCGCCCTACAAATTTACCGCTGGGCAAACCATTGTCCAATACTTTCCAACTTTGTCCATGATCACTGCTCTTATAGATTTTGCTTCCTTCTCCGCTCTCAACAAAATTCCAGGCTTTGCGTTCACGTTGCCAAGCGCTGGCATATACCTCACCATTGTTGGCTATGGATAAATCTATAAAGCCAGTTACCTTATTTCCTTCAAGGACTTTTTTCCAAGTATTGCCAGCATCCTCGCTGACGAATATTCCTCGATCACTGCCCTTGGAATACAAAGCACCAATTGACGCCACATAAATTCGGTTTGGGTTGTTTGGGTCAACTAAAACATCGCCGATTCTACTGGTGTCACCTAGGCCAATGAAAGACCAATTTGACCCGCCATCAATTGATTTGTAAACGCCCATACCTGCATAAGAAGAACGAGAGGAGTTGTTCTCACCTGTGCCTAAATACAGTATTTGATCGTTGTTTGGGTCGATATCAAATCCACCAACGATTTGCGAAGGCAAGTGATCGGTGATTGGATTAAATGTGATACCGTTGTCTGTTGACTTCCATACACCCCCTGATGCATATGCAATATACATTACATGGTTGTTTTGTGATGAAACTCTAACAGATATTACTCGACCACCTTGAACAACAGGGCCAATATTTCGCCAAGGCAGTTGTTTAAAATCAGATGAATCAACTATAGATTGGTGTTGTTGCCATGATTTCGATTGGTTTTTGTAATTGTCAGGTGTTGTCGCATTGGCCGTTGCGCTTAATACAGTCAGTGCTAATAATATTAAATATTTCATCTTGTTTGGTTGCTGGTTAGGATTATTGATAATTATGCGTTTTAATAGAGGTTGATTCAATTAATTTTATATTAATGACGTATAATTATCGACCTTAATAAGCTTCTAACAAATAAGTCCAGTGACTTTTGGCAGATGTAAAACTAATTAAACCCGATAAAATAACCCATATGAATACAACACTACAAAAAAAGCCTTCTTTTATGACTAAAATTCTGGGTTTTATTCCCAATGTATTAATTAAACTCGCAAACTTTACCCGACACTTCATTTTGTTAGTTATTTTGTTCATTGTGGTAATGTTATTTGTTGCCAAACAAGATGTTGAGTTAAAAGAAAATACTTCATTGGTTATTGCGCCCAATGGTTATGTTGTCAATCAGTACAGTGGTACACCATCAGAAAAATTCATCAAACAGTTACAAGGCAATGATGTTCCAGAAACACAAATGCGTGATTTGTTAAAAGCCATAAACATGGCAGCAACTGATAAGCGAATAGATGTCTTGGTTTTAAGCCCTGATTTAATGTGGGGTATTGGGTTGGCTGATTTAAAAGAATTAGAATTTGCAATAGATGAATTTAGAGAAATTTCTGGAAAACCTGTGATTGCGATTGCTGAAAATATGTCGCAAAATCAATACTATTTTGCCAATTTGGCTGATGAAATTATTCTTGACCCACAAGCGTTTATGTTTTTTCAAGGCTATGGCAGCTACCGCAATTATTTCAAAGAAGGGTTGGATAAATTGGGTGTGGATGTACATTTATTTAGAGTAGGTGAATACAAGTCAGCTGCGGAGCCCTATATCCGCAATGATATGTCAAAAGAAGCAAAAGAATCTGCTTTACATTATATGAATGATTTATGGGAAACGTATCTACAAGGAATTGCCAATAAAAGAAATATTTCTATTGATGACCTTAAATCTATCATTGAAGACCAAGCAAATTTACTCACTGGTGCAGAAGGAAACATAGCACAAATGTACAAAAATGCTGGTTTAGTAGATCAAATTAAAAATCAGCACTTCAAAGATAAATACTTGGCCGGCCTAAGTGCACAAGATGAAAACAATCAAGGTTTCAGGCACATAGGTTTGAATGCTTATTTGACATTATTAGAAAAAGAGAATCCACCTGTAAATTCAGCTAAAATAGCTGTTATTGTAGCAGAAGGAACCATATTAAACGGCGAACAAGATGCGGGTTCAGTTGGAGGAGTTACCACCAGTGCTTTACTTCGTGAAGCGCGATTAGACAAGTCTGTTAAAGCGGTTGTTTTGCGTGTGAATTCTGGTGGTGGGGCAGTATTTGCATCTGAACAAATTCGAAGAGAAGTTGACGCCATAAAGGTTGCTGGTAAACCCATAGTTGTATCTATGGGGAATGTGGCAGCCTCTGGTGGATATTGGATATCCATGACTGCAGATAAAATCTATGCGTCAGAGGCGACCATTACAGGATCAATTGGTATCTTTGGCATGTTCATGACTTATCCAAAGGTATTGAAAAAAATTGGTGTACACACTGATGGTGTGGGTACTTCATCATGGGCTGGGGCCTTTAGACCAGACAAAGATCTTAATGAAAACTTAGCATCTTTAATTCAGTCGAACATTGAACATGGCTACCAACAGTTTATCACAGCAGTTGCAATGGCCAGAGGTATGGAAGTAGAGATGGTTGATACCATCGCACGTGGTCGTGTTTGGACTGCTAAGCAAGCCAAAGAACTGGGTTTGATTGATGAAATTGGTGGTTTAAATGCAGCTTTGGATGATGCTGCACAAAGAGCGAATGTCCAAGACAAATATGATGTGATTTGGATTGAACCAGAATTAACAGACATGCAAAAATTCTTTATGTCCTCATTGGCCAAAGCAAGCAATATGGTTGATCTTAAGCTGTTCCATAATGACCAAAGAATTATTCAACAATTGCTTTCTCCTATTGAAGAGTCACTGCAACTGTTGGTTCATGCCAAGGCAGGGCAAGTAACACAATATGCCCACTGTCTTTGTGAAGCAAATATGCAATAGTTACTTTTGAACTATTGTAATTTAGCATTGTCTTAACTATAATTCACACTCTCGTTGCTTCGTTAGAAGGACGGGAATTTATTTAACACACTTTATTTGCCGCTTAGTTCGGGAATAATAGGAGAAATGAAATGACAAAGAAAGTATCAAAAACAAAACAATTAGCTAAAATGCCTGTAATGTCAGGCTCATTGGATAGCTACATATCAGCTGTCAACCAGATACCATTGCTTACCAGAGAAGAAGAAAGAGAACTAGGTCTTGAGGTATTTGAAAACAATGACTTAGAAGCAGCACACCGTTTGGTTACCTCACATTTAAGATTTGTGGTATACGTCGCAAGATCTTATTCTGGCTACGGACTACCTGTAGGTGATTTGATTCAAGAAGGCAATATAGGCTTAATGAAAGCAGTTAAACGATATGATCCAGCACACAAAGTACGTTTGGTTTCATTTGCGGTACATTGGATTCGCGCTGAGATTCATGAATATATCTTAAAGAACTGGCGGATTTTGAAAGTCGCAACAACAAAAGCACATCGCAAATTATTTTTTAATTTAAGAAAAAATAAAAAACGTTTAGGTTGGTTGCGTGGCCCAGAAATTGCTGTTATTGCTGAAAAGCTAAATGTAAAACCAGAAGTTGTGGTTGAAATGGAGTCTCGTTTGCATGGTCAAGATGTTTGTTTTGATTTGCCACTGGATGAAAGTGATGAAGACAATACATTCTCACCCCAAGCATGGCTAACTAATTCAGCACCAAGTCCTGAAGCATTACTTGAAAAACAAACTGAAAGTAAACAAAATCACAACTTGTTGTTCAAAGGATTAGACAAATTGGATGAACGCAGTTTAGACATCATCGAAAGCCGTTGGTTAGTTGACAAGAAAGCCACATTGCAAGAGTTGGCAAGAAAATACGGTGTCTCTGCCGAGCGCATTAGACAACTAGAAGCAGTAGCGATGAAAAAGCTTAAAAGCCAGATGTTGGCATAATACATTTGAATAACTGAAATACATAATGGCAACTTTCAAAAGTTGCCATTTTTTTTGTAACAAATAATCAGTGACTTCGTTAATTATGTATAAAATAATAAATAGGAATATTAAATGAAAAAAATAATTATATTAATTACTGCTTTAAGCTTCTCATTAACAGCATGTGGGGGATTTTTAGGCAGTAAAACTGTTGCTGATAACACTGAATCACCCAATAAAGACTTCGATACTGTAAATGGAAGTATTAAAGTAGGGCACCACGCAAATGTTGGTGATTTATCTACTGTCAATGGTTCAGTTAAAGTGTCATCAAACAGCAAAATTGGTGAAGCCAGCACCGTCAATGGAAGTGTTGTATTTGAAAGGGATGTAACTGCAAAATCTGCTGAAACAGTTAATGGTTCAATAAAACTTGGAGAGAATTGCGAAATACAAGAAGGTGTTGAAACGGTTAATGGTTCTGTAATAGCATCAACAGGCTGTAACATAGGTGGAGATTTTGAGACTGTTAATGGTAAGCTAAAAGCAACCAATACTAAAATTCATGGAAGCGTAGAAACTGTAAATGGTAGCATCATCTTATTAAAAGGAACAACTGTTTATGAGGATATTATTATCCATAAAAATAAAAGCTTCTTTGGAAATTCGAATAAAAAGAAGCCAAAAGTTGTTTTAGGTAAAGATGTTGTGGTCAAAGGAGATTTAGAATTTGGTCGCCCAGTTATTCTTTACGTACATGATTCAGTCGAAATTGATAAAAACATAGAGAATGCAGAGATACATCCTTACAGTGGGGATGATCTGCCTTATTAATTGTTATTATAGAAGCAATTTTTCCATTGGTTGAGAATTTCTTTATCAGAAAATAATTTATTGTAAGTAATCTTTGGGTAATTCAATTGCCATGCTTTGATGGTATGTATTATCTCTTGATAATTGTTGGCATCAATAAGTTTATTTTCTTTACATAAAATTTCTTTAGCTGATCCTATGTCATGTGCCAATACTGCAGTATTATGTGCATTGGCTTCTGCATAAATCAATCCAAATGTCTCAGAGAAGCTATCTTGAGGATAGAACACACACAAAGATTGACGGATATGTTTCATCATTCTTTTGTGTGGTAAACTTCCTAGAATAGTAACATTGGCATTGTAATTAATATCAGCACCTTTTTTATATCCTGGATTGGCAATATAAAGTTTAAGTTCTGGTATAGCTTTGTTTATTTGCAAAAAACAATCAGTAATTTGTTTTAATCCTTTATTGGGAGATGAAAAAAATAACAATTTATTCTCATCCTTGTGGTGTTGTATAGAGTCGGGTTTCCCGACTGGATTATAACAATATTTTACAACACAGGGTTTTAAGAAAACTGAATAAATCTTGCCTAAAAAAGAGCTGTTTAATAGTTTACCTGTGTGAACTTTATGCGTATTAGAGTTGCACACAACTGTTGTATTGGTTTTGTTTAAACCTATTCTCTTAAAAGCATATTCTGTATTTTTATAGGTGTGTATCCACAAAAACAATTTGGCTTTGGGGAATTGCTTTTTTAAGCCGTTTAGTAGTGGGTATTTTCTCAAAACAACAATAAAATCAGGTGCTATTTTGTTGATGTGTTTTTTTGAGATAAATTGTAAATTGTCATTTTCTGAACAAAAATCAACACGAAATTTTTGCGCCACAAATACACGGTAAACCTTCGATAATATTAAGGCGGTTTTAATGACACTTAATTCAGTTCCGCCTATAGCTTGGGTATCTAATGTTGATACTTGATAAGGTTTAGGGTAAGTATTGTCGATAAATAATACGGTTTTTATTTTTTCCATGTGTATAAAAAAGGCTGAGTACATTGATTATACTCAGCCTATAAATGTTTAGAAATATATTTCTCTAAACTTCTTGATTATTTTCCTTTGATTCAAGTGTTTTACGGGTTTTTTCTTCTAATTCAAATTTACTTTTCTCTAAATCTTCTATCAATTTAATTTCACGTAAAGTATGTTTTTCCCAGGCCCTTGCTTCCTTAAGAATTTTCTTGGTTTTCTTTGCGGACCTAAATGCTTGTAATGCTTTACGGTGTTGTTTGAGATTTGAATACGACATGCCCATCAACAAGTAATTATTCCCAGGGTTTTTGAAACCGCCTTTCTCAGCTGCTTTTTTTGCCGCACTTGCTGACTTTTTATAGTCACCCGCATCAAAATAAACACCAGCCAAACGTGCAAATAACGCACCTTTGCTAGATAGTTTTGCCGCTTGTTCTAACACAGGTATTGCTTTGTCATGTTGGTTGGCTTGAGCCCAAGCATTGCCAAGAGTTTCAATATTTTTCTGAGTCTTTTCAATAATGCCATCTTTCATCCCTTTTGCAATAATCTTTGCAGCCTTGTAAGGAACATCTTGGCCCAAAAACATATAGGCAAGATTGAGGATGTCACCACTTTTCTTTAATTCATCGTTTAAATATATGGAGTCAAAAATAGCTAACCTCCTGTTATCCTTACCTAGTTCACCATACATACCAGCCAATTGTTTAAGATAGTTGGTTTTTGGATACAAAGAGACCAATTGTTCATAAGTCTCGGCTGTTTTTTTATAATCGCCTTTGTCATAATACAAGGCCGATTTTAAACGCAACCAATTTTCTTTGACTTTTCTACCTGCTGCTGTTTCTAACTCAACAGCCTTATCAACATTGATTAGTGCTTTATCATAGTTTTTTAATTGATAATGTGCCTGAGCTAACATGATATGAGCAGTAGGGGTAGGTTTTGCAACCGCAGCTACCCACTCGTTCATGAACTTAATAACCAAATTATAATTTTCTAATTGAAAATTTAATTGTGCAATGGTGTACTTTGCCTGCAATGCTAGGGCATCAGGTGTTTCTTCAATAGCAATAACTTCTGTATAAGCTCGAATTGCATTCTTATAGTCCTCTTGAGAGGCATAGATAAATGCATAAAAATTCCACATTTGAGCTTTTCCATAACCATTTATCTTGTCTCTATTTTTCAAGACATCCAGTACTGCTAAAGCTTCAGTATGATTACCAGCTTCAGTTAATTCCTGGGCCTTCATCAGTTTTTCAAAAGTCTTGGCATCAATTGCACCAGTTGCTTTTTGTTTATCCCCACGTGCAATAGACGAGCTTGCAACAATCAATGAGATTAGGATAAGTATTATTTTAATTTTATTCATATTTTTATCCTCTTTTTAGTCTTTAGCTAACTGAAATGTGATTCTAGTTTTAACACCATGAACATCCTGTGGAACGCCATCAACCACTCTGGGTTTGTATTTATATCTCAGTGCTGAATTAATTGCCGCTTTATTAAAAATTTTGGAAGGCTCAGCTTCAATTACAACTGGATTAAGCACTGTTCCTTGCTTTGTTACAGTATAGGACAATAATACATAACCTTCTATGCCTCTTGAAGATGCCCTTGAAGGATATTGAGGGGCAACCTTAACAATGGGTAGAAATTCTCCATCCGAAGCCGATAAACCAGTGCCGATACTCAAGTCTAAATCCGCAGTCATGCTATCAGGGGCATTAATTGCCCCAATTTGTGAATCCGGGTCTACCTGATCGAAGTTCTGTTGAGGAATATCGGGTGGTGGTTGCTTATCAATTTTCGGTTTTTCAGGTTTCTGAACCTCTCTGTTTGTCATCAGTTCAGTTTCTGGCATGAAAATATCAGGCATTTTAATGCGTTTAGAGTTATCCAGTTCTGGGTTGCCCATTTCAATTAATGCAACCATCAACATAATTAATGCTGCTGTCACTACAAATGCCAGAGGCACTGTAATAATGGCTCGTTTAATAACCATACGATTACTCCTAGTTGCTAGTGGTTGATAATGATACTTTACTGTTTCCAACAACTTGTCTTGCAGCATCAAGTACCGCAGTAAATGTTTTAATTGATGCGATCTCATCGGCTTGTATCACAACACCGCCTTCTGGATTTTCAGCGTGTAACCTTTCTACATTGGCTTTTACTGATCTTACATCAATTCTGCGTTTGTCCATCCAGATTGAATTGTCCGCACTAATTGCTATCAATACTGTTGTATCATCTTTTTGGTTTGCTGTACTTGCTTCAGGACGGTTTACTTCAACGCCTGACTCTTTAATAAATGTAGCAGTCACAATAAAGAATATTAGCATGATAAATACCACGTCTAACATAGGAGTCAAATCAATTGCTCCTTCTTCTTCACCTGCTGATTCTGATAAAAAACTTCTACGCATAGTTCTTCTCTTTTATTTGTTTGTTAATTTTGACACATCTTGTTCAATTAGATCGATATTAGATTAGAAGGCAACAAATATTGCCTTCCAAGTAAGTCAATCTTCGAACGTAAGGTGTTCTTCTGTTAAATTGTTTTCTTTATCGGCTAATTGAGTGACAAATGTGTTGGCAAATACACCCGAAAGGGCTACTACCATTCCAGCCATTGTTGGAATTGTAGATTTTGAAACACCACTCGCCATTGATTTCGCATCGCCGCCACCTGTGGCTGCTAATGTTGAGAAAACTTCAATCATCCCTGTAACCGTTCCTAGTAATCCAAGTAATGGACATAAGGCTATTAAGGTTTTAATTACTGGGATATTATGATTAATTTTTTCTTGTACTTCTGAAATCAATTTATCTCTTATTGCATGAGCATTCCATGATTTATGTTCACTGCGTGAAGTCCAAACTTTTAGAACTTTAGCAAAATCATGTTTATAACTAAATCTTAGATACATATACTTATCTAGAATCATTGCCCACATAATAAAGGTAGTCACAGCTATAACATACAGCACTGGGCCACCTTTATTAAAGAAATTATCTATAGCTTCAAATACATCTTGTAAAAATATAAGCATGCTATACTCCGATTATTTTTGTTCAGCTCTTTCTGCTAAGATACCAGCGCTTTGTTCTTCTAGAACATGCATTATGCCTTTGGCTTTTCCGCTTAGGAAGGTATGTAACAATAAAATAGGAATTGCTGCAACCAAGCCTAGAACCGTAGTTACTAGCGCGCCAGAAATACCACCGGCCATACGTTTTGGATCGCCAGCACCAAATATTGTTATTGCTTGGAAAACTAAGATCATGCCTGTTACCGTTCCCAGTAATCCCAATAAAGGTGCAACCATTGAAATGATTTTCAATAATGGAAGCGATGCATTAATGGCAGTTCTTTCTTTTAATATGGCTTCGCCTAATCGCAACTCTAAAGTTTCAACATCCGCATTTCCATTGGCTTCTGCCGCCATTAAGACGCGACCCAATGGGTTGTTATCAGACAATTTTTTAGTTTTAATTTGTTTCTTTACTTTAGAAGCAACACCACCCAATACTAAGAATCTCCACAATGAAAGCAAGATGCCAAACACGGCAACACCAGAAATGATATAGCCAACCAGTTTACCTTCGTGCCATTTTTCTATAAGAGTAGGTGTGTTGATTAATGCTGTTAAATAACTGCCTCCAGATGGACCTGTTGGATCAATACCAAAAGGAACTATACCTGATGTGGCATTTTGCAATTCGGCAGCGCCAGCTTGATAGGCATAAGGCTGTCTTGCTAAAATACTTAAAGCACCAGTTTCAGATTTATACTCTAAATAATTGTCACCTGAAATCATATTGAAGACACCTACACGAACTACTTCCTGTGTACCTTCAACACCGACTTTTGCCTTGAATTTTACGACACGTCCAGATTCAGAGATTTCTCTGTGCATTTCAAACCATACTTGTTCTATGTCTTCCATTGAAGGCAAGTCAGTAGAGGAGTTCATTTTTTTGATTAGAGAATCTAAAAATTCTACACGGTTTGGAAATTGAGTACTGGTTATAGAATTTTCAAATCTGCCTCTTAATTCACCAGCAGTCGATGTAAGGTGACCAAACAGTTCTTTTAAAGAACCTAGTCTCTCATCACGTTGTTTCCTTTTTTCTTCTACGATTAACTCATTTTCATTAAATTGAATTTCCATTGTTGCAGCTTTCGATTCTAGAGCTGCAATTTTTGCTTTGGTGTTTCTTATCAATTGTTCTTGCTGTTGCTTTTGTCTAATGAATTCTTGTTCTCTTTTCTTGTTGTCTGCCGCATCTGCAGATCGTCCAGCTTTGACTTTATTCAATAAATCAGACATTGATATTGGAGCGTTGCCAGCAGCAAATGAACTTGTTGTAAATATAAGAGCAGAAATTGTAATTGTTTTTATAATATTCATTATTTTGCCACCTCAGGAGCTGAAATTGGTAAGGTCATTACACTGATTGAGGCTTGTTTGTTTGCCATTTTAATGCCATTTTTAACAGAGTTTCTATAAGTTCCGTTATCTAATTCTAACCATGATTTAGTGGCTTTGTCATACACAGCGCTAAGTTTAGTGTCTTTGGTTTGTGCTACCATTGCTAGGCGGCCGATTCTTAAAATATTAACATCTTGCTCTTGTCCATTTATTGTAATAATTTTGGCATAGGAGTCAATCTTACGCCCATACTCATTTTCAATTTGATAGACTTCAAGTACTTGTCTAAATTTCTCAGAAATATCCACTTCTGATTTTTCAATATTCTCTTCTAGAAATAAAATACGTTCAGCCCGCTCTTGTTCATGGAATGGTAAATCTAAATCAACAAATTGACTTAGGCTTTCAACCATTTTAATAATCAAAGGTAGCATTTGACGTTCAATTAAAGCAACTTGAGCCGTTGAGCTTTCAAATTTTTCTATCAAAGCCATCTGGCTGTTTATTTGAGTTGATAATTGATCGTTATAAACCTTCAAGCCGTCTACTTGTTTAAGCAAACTACGATATTCAACCAATCGTGCTTGTGAAGAATCAACAATCTTGTCAACTTTTGCTTGTGATTTGAGAGCATCTTTGACTTTTGCCTCACCAGTTTTTACAACATCGTCAAGCTGTGCATAGCTCATCGTTGTTGCGCCTATAGTTAAAATCAATGCCAGAGACTTTTTAAATTTAACAATTTGTTTGCGAATTTGCATTTTACGTCCTCTATTTTTTTATGTTTTGTTGTTTGATAATTGTTTTCCCTTTAAATTATTCAAAGGTACTAAATATATTTTTAATAAAAAAATACCCACTGAACAACACAGTGGGTATTTTTTTTACTTACTTTACTTTGTTATTTTTATTAAACATTATAGTCTAACTTATAACTCGTAACGGAACCTAAGATAATAGAATCCACCGCCAAAGCCCAATGGTGAGTTTTGGTCATATCTGCTACCAGAACCACTACCCAAATGAGGTTGACCATTCAAAGTGCCAAATATTTCATCTGGAAACTCATCAGTTACGTTTTGTCCACCAAGAGTAATCGTCATATTATCATTTATGTTATATGCCAATTCAAGATCTAAACTCATGTTATCGCCTACAAATATATTATTATCTGTTCCATAATAACCACTATTATGAGTTAAGCGACCTAAGAATCTCCAATCACCAATCATATGATTGGCAGAGAAATTCCAACGAGTCTGAGGGAGGCCTCTTTCTTGTTCGGTAATTCTTTCGCCACCAAGTAAAGTACCAGTGGTTCCGTCAGGAAGAGTAAAAGAATCAACTCTAACTACTTCTGTTTCTGTGCGATTAAACGACATAACAAAGTCAGTATTGCCATTGCCAATTTCAGTTGAATAAGTAGCTACAACATCTAAACCTCTGGTTTCTGTATCAAAACCATTGGTGAAGAAACGGAAGTTTCTTAAGTTAGCTGCACTGGTAATTCCTGATGCCAATAATACATCAACTTCACTTTGAGATAATGCATTGTCTTGAGATAAGGTAATACGATTATCTAAATCAATTGCAAAATAATCAACTGTTAATTCAACTGGACCAATGTTTGTAACAACACCAAAAGTGAAGTTAGTTGACTTTTCAGCATCTAGTGGTTTACCACCACGAGAAACAGCCACTGGATTGGTTGCTGGAATGGTTCCGTTATTAACTAACTCACCAGTCGCACTGAATTGTGTTGAGACATTAAATGTATTAGATTGACCTGGAGTTGGTGCTCTAAAACCAGTACTGTATGCACCACGTATTGCAAAATCATCGGTAAATTCATAACGAGAAACAATTTTTCCGTTAGTAGTTGTCCCAAAATCTTGGAAATCTTCAAATCTCAATGCAACACCGACTAACAAACGTTCAGTTACATCTGCTTCTAAATCAACATAAGTTGCATAGTTTGAGCGTTTAAATGTGCCGCCTGCTAAATTAGAAAAGCCAGGGAATCCATTTGAAGCTGAACTAAAGCCTTGTGCAGCATAAGGTCCAATCTGGAAAGAGGTTTGATCACCTACTTTAACAGTGAATGCTTCTTGGCGCCACTCAGCACCAACTGCAACATTTAAACCAGAATAAAAACTGGCCACTTCAAATTCTTTAGATAGATCAACGTTAACATTTTTTTCCACTTGCTCATAAGCACCTGGATCAAAAGTTGTTGGAGTATTTGGACCTAAAGATGCGTTGACAGTGTTGCGTATAGAAAAATCAACAAAACTGCGTCCAAATGAACCACTTATATCGTATGCCCAACCATTGTCTAATTCACCTCTTAAACCAACGGTTGTTGCAAAATCTTCAACAGTACCACCGAATCTCGGAGTAAAACCACCAGGAAACATTTCTTGGAAAGAAAAACAATTTGGATCAGCAAATACTTGTGCCAATGCAACTGGATCAGGAACATTGTTGGTAATTGTTACAACAGGACAACCTGCAGAACCATCTAAAACACCATCAGCAGCATCTAAAACATCACCAATGAGTAAAGTTGCTCCGCCGTCACCACTAAAAACACCACCACGTGTGTTTGGATTACGGAAAAAGAAACCACCATCTACTTCTTTAGAACCATAGTTACCAAAAGCATAAAATTCTTTATCATCGCCTAAGTCTACACCCATGTTATAAACAAGTTTTAGATCATCATTGATTTTAGGTTGGCCCCAAATTTGTGCAGGGGTTGCAACATTTGTATTGCCAGCAGCAATCAAACCCAACGCATCACGACGTTGAACAGAACGATCAGTATCGTCTGTTTCGCCATATTCAAATGATAAGTTTACAAAACCGTTGTCTGTAAAAGGTAAACCAATGTTACCAGCTAGATTATAAGTAGCACCATCACCTTCATAGTATTGGCCATAACGTGCTTCAAAAGTTGCGCCATCTGAAGCATCTTTTAATGTAAAGTTCATTACACCAGCAATAGCATCTGAACCGTACTGCGCTGCTGCACCGTCACGTAAAATTGCTACTTGTTTCAAAGCAATAGCAGGAATTTGTGAAATATCTGGGCCTTGAGCCCCATCAGCAACACCATTGCCAAGCCAAGAAATAACTGCAGAGCGGTGACGACGTTTACCATTAACCAATACCAAAGTATGGTCAGGTGCAAGTCCGCGTAAGTTTGCTGGGCGAACCAAAGTTGCTGCATCACTAATCGGTTGTGTCATTACTTGATAAGATGCCACTATGTTTTTCAATAATGTACTAAGATCCGTTGAACCTTGGTTTATAAAATCTTCACCACTAATCACATCTACAGGAACAGCAGAATCTGATGCAGAACGTGCAGCGCGGCGTGAGCCCAATACCACTACTTCTTCTACTTCGTCTTCGGCTCCATCTTGTGCGAATGTTTGTGATGAAAAACCTATAGTTAACGGTGCAAACATGCTTAAAAATAAAGCCGTTCGTTTGTTAAATTTTGTTTTCATATTTATAGTCTCCCAGACTGTGTTTTATTTAGTTAAGTTAAATTCTTTATTACGAAATGTATTCGTATCGCCTAATATAACA
>JAJRQG010000010.1 GCA_024280395.1 Gammaproteobacteria bacterium
CAGAGCCTGTTCTCTCTGCTAGTTCGTGCACAACCGTGGAGTTGCGCAATCCCACTAAAATAGCTACAGTTGGAGTTTTGACCAGACTCGCGTCGTAGCATTTACCCACGAGCTTCCATTATAGAAGGTATTTATAAAAAATCAGTGTGCAAATTTGCACAAATAAAAAATATGAATACTAATCCAAAATTACAAGAAAGTCTAAAGCTCAAGAAGAAAGCACTGGCACTGTTGTCAAAGGCCATTGCCAAAATTATTCTTAAATTTCGCTTGCCTAGAAATGAGTTCATCAACTCACTGGATGAAAATTTAGTTCTAGAAGCTAAACGTCATGATCCAGATGCCAGCAATGTTTCTATTGCGATTCGCACAGGCATTGATAGACGCTATATCAGCAAACACCTTCGTGGAGAGATGCCTCTTACTAAACCCGATAAGTTAGCAGTAATATTAGAAGACATTCGTTGGACAGCTCATAAATTTTATAACTCCACCCGAATTCCTAAAACAGGTCCATTTAGAACTTTTCAAAGTATATGCGAACAAAGAGCCTCTGGAACTTTAACACACAAAGCTATATTAAAAGAGTTAATAAAAAATGGGAACCTGTTAGATTTAGGTGAATATGTAGAAATATCAAACCTGAAAACATACATTCAAATGGATGACATTAACTCCTCACAACTTACAGCAACACAAATTAATAGAGTTGTAGATACAATAATTTACAACTCAGAAACCAAGAATGCCTCGAACAAATATGTACAAAGAACAATCTATTCAACACAAATCAACCCAAATGATTTTTCAAAATTACATATAGATATTAAAAAGAAAGTTGAAAAATATAATTCTGAAATAACAAATCTACTAATTAGTTATGAAGAAAATACAAACGTAGGAACTCACCCTGAATATGGGGTTTCATTTTTAGAATATAACATTGATAAATAAAAAAGAGAGAAAAATTATGAAAAAGATAATATTAATACTAGCAGTCATACTTTCAGCCAACACTTATGCGGTTGGAAACGATGGATCGGACAGCAAGTCGATTCAAATCTGTACGAAAGTTGGGAATGATGGCTCAGATAGTAAAGTTGGAAATGATGGTTCAGACAGCAAAGTTGGAAACGATGGGTCTGACAGCAAAACCATCTGCCAAATCATAAATATCGAAGAAAGAGAATCATTCTTTAATTTCGAATTTAACCGTTATTAAATAGAATTCCACTCCCCGACGGTAGTTGTTCGTCATTGCCTGTTATTGTTGATGGCGAATAATTATTTCCTTAGGGTTTATTGATTGGCAATCCCATGCGGCACGTGTCCAGATGTCAATTTACTGTCGCTTGCTGATTGGATATGGATTAATTGATCATCAAAGAAAATATCGGCATCAAATGCTTTGAGGAACTCGGATTTATTTAAACCACCCAAGAACAATGCTTCGTCAATGCGGATGCCCCATTCTCTTAGAGTTAATATTACTCGCTTATGAGAGGGTGCTGAACGGGCAGTAACCAAAGCGGTACGAATGGGTGTTTCATCCACTTTAAACAAGGATTGAAGTTGATGCAATGCTTGTAAAAAGGGTTTAAAAGGTCCGCCAGTTAATGGTATATCAGCCTTTTTTAGCTCATTGGCTTTAAACGCTTCCAAACCTTCTTGCTTATAAATTCTTTCTGAGTCATCGGAAAATAAAACTGCGTCCCCATCGAAAGCAATCCTTACTTGGCCATCGGTTTCTTGATTACTGATCTGATCAAAATTTTTAGTCAGCAAATGTGCCGATGCATAACCCGCTTCCAATGCGAGTTTCACATCCTTGTTATGAGCTGACAGAAACAAATGCGCACCAAAGGCTTTTAAATAAGCATAGGGAGATTTACCATTTGAAAAAGCAGCCCGTTGAATATTTAAGCCATAATGTTGAATTGAATTAAAAATTCGCAAACCTGTATCACCATTATTTCGTGAAACTAGCACAACTTCAACCAATGGTACTTTGGTTTTTGGATGACTGATTGCCAATAATTTTTTTACCAATGAAAAGGCAATACCTGGTTTGAGTATGTTATTTTCGTTTGCCAACTGGTAGGACCTATATTCATCCACTCCTTTGTCTAAGAAGATATCGTGCTCATCGGTTAAATCAAACAAAGTCCGAGATGAAACCGCAATGATCAATACAGGGTCATAGTCTGTAGAATTAAATGATGAATTGCTCATTGATTATCCTATCTTCCAAGCTGTGATCGGGATCAAACAACAATTTTAGACTGACTGATTTGTCTTCAAAAACTTCCACGCAGTCCACATCCCTAACCTCAAAATTATCAGCTGTTGCAATAACTGGGCGTTTTTGGCAATCCTGTACAGAAAACTTAACATAGGCAGTCGATGGAATGATGGCCCCTTTCCAACGTCTTGGTCGAAAAGGACTAATCGGCGTTAATGCCAAAATTCCCGAACCCAAAGGCAAAACTGGGCCGTGTGCAGACAAATTATAAGCTGTAGAACCAGCAGGTGTAGCCAACATTATTCCGTCGCCCACTAATTGTTGGATTTTATCTTGTCCATTGATTGAAATACCAATCCTGGATGACTGTCGGGTTTGTCTTAACAATGAGACTTCGTTGATTGCCAATGCCTCATAATGCTCTCCATTGGTTGTTGTAGCCAACATCTTAAGTGGATGCAAAACAGTGATTTGTGACTCAGCCAAACGCTCTAGCAAGTTATCTGCATTAAAACGGTTCATCAAAAACCCCACTGTTCCTCTGCGCATGCCATACACTGGCTTTTCATCTTCAATAAATTGGTGCAAAGTGCTTAACATAAAACCATCACCCCCCAACGCAATGATCACATCAGCATCTTTGACTTGAACAATATGTTCACTGTACAGTTGTTTCAACTGTGAATAAGCTTCTTGTGATTTATTTGACCTGCTAGAGACAATGGCTATTTTCATTAATTAATAATAACACAAAATCAACGTATATCAATCACGTGGTTGAAAAATAAAAGTAGCAGACCGGTCAAAAACAGATTCAAAGCCTCTGTAAGGCAATGGATCGGCTTTTTTGATGGCTGCGATAATAGACTTTCTGACGATAGAATTGGCATTGCAAGGAGAACTAATGGTCGCATCAATGACTCCTCCTCCAGGAATTTGTTTAACTTTTACATGGCACAGTAAGTTTTTGATAGCAGATGCAGGTTTGTTCCATTGTCTTTCCACCGAAGAAATGACCGCGATTTGATATCGAGCGATGAGTTGATTGCGTTCATTGGCTTTGACCGTTCCGTCTTTACTGCCAATATTTTCAACCACAGTTGGCTCATCTTCTTGTTTGATTTTATTGGCCAAATCTTTTAAATCTTGTTCAGCTTGTTTTCTGCGTTTTTGGGCTGCCAATTTCTTTTTGCGGATTTGTTCTCGTTTCTTCTCCCTTTCTTGGATTTTTTTGCGTTCTATTTCTTGGGCTTTAATATCAACCTTTGGTGTTTGCTTTTTTATTATTGGTGGATCTTTTTTAATTGGCTTAACTTCTGGTTTCTTTTCTGGCTTTTTCTCAGGTTTTTTTTCTGGTTTTTTTTCTGGTTTTTTTTCTGTTACTTTTTTTTGCTGCTTGACTCGTTGTTTTTTTGTGGTGGATTTTTTTCTGGGTTTTAACTGAGAAATATCTATCATGGTTGCCTGAATGGTTGTTCCTTTTACCATTTTAGGGCTAATATTGAAGTCACCAAATATCAACAGTGAGCCAATTAGCACCATTAATATAGCCGTATAAAGACTGGCTAAAAATTTTACTTTGGCTTCTAACATAAGGTGTTATTTATCCATTGAAACTGGGTCAGAAATCAAACCCACTTTGGTCGCACCAGCCTGTTGTGCAACAACCATTGCTTCATACGCTCGGCCATAATCAACCTTTCTATCGGCCCCAATCAGCACCGGCAAATCCTTATTGGCCCGAATAAACGCCGCCAGTTTAACGGCCAACTGTTCTTCTGTTATGGCTTCAAACTCACCGCCTTTACTTAAGAAGAACTGACCAGTTTCATCAATATTGATGATCACAGGTTCAGTTTCTATGGTCACTGTATTGGCATTAGACTCTGGCAAACTAACTTCAACGCCTAAATTCAATAAAGGCGTAGTGATCATAAAAATAATCAACAACACCAAGGTCACATCAATGTAGGGAACCACATTGATTTCTGCCATAATTTTTTTGTTCCTACGCACTATGAACCTACCTGTCTGTGCAAAATGGTAGAAAATTCCTCCTTAAATATATCGTATTGGGTGTACAAGCGTTCTACTTTGTTACTAAAATTATTATAAAATATGACCGCAGGAATAGCCGCAAACAAACCCATGGCTGTGGCAATCAATGCTTCAGAAATACCCGGTGCAACTAAGGCAATGGTGGCTTGGGTGACATTCGCCAAAGCATGGAATGAAATCATAATCCCTATCACTGTTCCCAACAATCCGACATAAGGACTGATAGATCCAATGGTGGCTAAAAATGGCAAGTGACTTTCTAAGCTGTCGATTTCCCGATTCAAAGCAATGCGCATGGCTCTATCTGCAGATTCGGTTGCCTTCACTCCTGACTTAGAGCTTTTTCGTGTGCGTAAGAATTCTCTAAAGCCCGATTCAAAAATTTGCTCCATGCCTGTGGCTTTCTTCTTACGTTTCATCAAGGTATCGTACAAACGGTTTAAATCCACACCAGACCAAAATGTTTCTTCAAACTTTTTACTGCTTGAACTGGCACTTTTCAAAACCATCCACTTGGCAAAAATAATCCACCAAGAAGTCACCGATGCTATAACCAACAACAACATAACCAGCTTAACCGCCATGCTGGCGTTCATAATTAATTCTATAATGTTAAAATCTGCACTCATTTCATTAAATCCTCTCTTAATTTTTGGGGCAAAGCCACTACCCTAAAGTTATCTGCCTGTAAACACGCCGCTTTAATCATGACGGTTGCCAACAATTGGTTGTCTTGATTGTGCATTTCTTGATAAATGTCCATGCTTGCCCGTTTTATTTTCACCAATTGACTACTCACAGTTAACGCATCATCCATGCGAGCGGGTTTTTTAAATTGAATATCCGCCGCAGTTACCACATAAATCATATTCAATTCTTTTTGCATTTGCGACTGAACCATGCCGTTATCCCTTAACCAATCAGTCCGCGCGCGTTCAAAAAAGTTCAAATATCTTGAATGATAAACCACACCACCAGCATCGGTATGTTCATAATAAACACGGTATTTGTATTCATATTTTGGGAAATCTGCCATACATTCATCTTAATATAAATTAGCCAGTTATTTTAACCGAAACCTTTTTCAAAGAAACAATTTTAGTGATTGAATCTGAACTTGGTGTAAAATAGCCTTACTTTTAAACAAACCGCATCAAATTGTCTATGCCAAAACTCAATATCATCATTCTTGCCGCGGGTAAAGGCACACGAATGAAATCCAAAAAACTCAAGGTATTGCATCCTTTTGCAGGCAGCACCATTATCGAACATATTTTGCACACCAGTTACCGATTGAATCCTGATAAAATTATTGTGGTTTATGGACATCAAGGCGAACAATTAAAATCACACTTAGCTGATGAAAACATCTTTTGGGTAGAGCAAGCCAACCCCAATGGTACAGGTCATGCGGTACAGTGTGCATTGCCGATGCTTGATGAGGGTGCAAAAGTTCTGGTATTGGTAGGAGATGCTCCATTAATAAATGCAGATGATTTGAGTCAATTAATCACACATACTTCAGCAGTATTGACCGCCAAAGTTTCACAACCCTATGGATACGGAAGAATAATAAAGAACCAAGAAGGCACCATTCAATCTATCGTAGAAGAAAAAGATGCCAATCAAACACAAAAACAAGTCGATGAAATTAACTCAGGAATAATTCTCACCGCAGCCAATAATTTAAAAAAATGGCTAGCAAAAATTAACACCAACAACGCCCAAGGTGAATTGTACTTGACCGATATTATTGGATTAGCTGATGAGGACGGGGAATCTTTCAAAGCTGTTAAAGTAAAAGATGAACGCAGCATCAACGGCATCAATGACCGTGTACAATTGGCCAAAAATGAAGCCATCAAACAAGATATGCTGCGTGAAAACCTCATGCTACAAGGCGTCACATTGCTAGACCCGAATAGTGTACAAATTCGCGGCTTTATTGATTGTGGGCAAGACATTACCCTTGATGCTGGAGTAATTTTAGAAGGTGAAAACACCATCGCCGACGATGTCACCATTGGTGCTTACAGCATCATTAAAAATTGCACATTGGGCAAAGGCACACGCATCGCCCCACATTCCATGCTTGAAGATGTGATAACAAAAGGTGACTGTGACATTGGTCCTTATGCCAGATTGCGCCCAGGTACGGTTATTGGCGAAAAAGCCAAAATCGGTAATTTCGTAGAAACCAAAAAAACCACCATCGGCTACAATTCCAAAGCATCTCACCTGACTTATTTGGGCGATTGCGAAATCGGCGACAACGTCAATATAGGCGCAGGAACCATCACCTGTAATTATGATGGTGTCAATAAATTCAAGACTATTATCGAAGACGACGTCTTTATAGGTTCAGACAGTCAGTTAATTGCCCCTGTCACCATAGGCAAAGGTGCCACCATTGGCGCAGGCAGCACCATCACTAAAGATGCAGAATCTGATAAATTAACCCTATCAAGAGCGAAACAGAAAACCATTGATGGCTGGAAGAAACCCATCAAAAAATAGAATAAGCCAAAATTTAATCTGAATATTTTGGCCCTTTTCTAGTTTCTAAGTTCTAATGTCTAAATTATTCCATACCATTCGCAAAAATCAAGTCGACAAATGGATTGACCACTAAACTAAAGCTGCTGTTTACTAGAGCACCTTGAGGATCGGTAGCAACGATTGTGACTGTATAAGGAGAGTTTGCCACCTCAATATTTGTAGGTGTACCACTTATGATTCCTGTATTTTCATTGATGCTTAAACTTAATGGCAGGCCTCCAGCACTGTAAGTTAATGTATCACCATCAGGATCACTAAAATCAGCACTTACATCTGCAGTGAAAAGCACAGACTCCATAGCACTCTTGTCGGCAATACCTGTGGTTGTCGGTGCAATATTGGTTGTGGCAATTATTAGCTGTTCAGATGGAATAGATTCCGTCGTACCAGCTTGACTCAGGGTCAAATTGCTGTCTCTGTCTTGTGCGGTAAAATTATCCAAAACTCCTGGTGTATTTCCAACAAAAAAGAAAGGAGTAAAGCCATGACAAGATTCTCCTGATGCATTTGGACGAATTTTCAAAGCAACAAAATACGTATTACTCATTTGAGGGCTTATTTGAAAATTAACATCCTGATCAGTTAAATTAAGACTGATTTGACCCGAGGTTAATGTTAGTGGGCCCGTTTCTGTAAATACCTGCGTGTCTGATTGCAACTCAAAACTTCCTGAGCCATCATCTAGATACACAGATATTTCTGATATCAGTGGATTGATATCCGATGAAATCATGGGTGTATTGGTGCAACCCGTACCTGGTTGAAACCCCATATTTAACTTAGACACTTGCAAATCTGAATCCAACAACTCTCCGTTATGCGTAACAACAAAAGTAACCACATCACGTGTCTCCGATTCTTCAATATTCTGTGCTGGCGCACTGGTATAAACCAAACCAACTTGACCTCCCCTATTCTCGATGGTAATGAGTTCCGTGGATATCGTTCCTGTTGTAATGGCATCTAAATCGCCATCTAAATCATAATCAAGCATGGCAAATGAAGAAGGGGCATGTAATCCAGACTTAATCACTCCCATAGCCCAAAGATTATCCTGATCGTATTCAAACAGATAAAAACTGCCATTACTATTTTCAGTTAAAATATCCATATCTCCGTCAGCATCAACATCTAGCACGGCGAGCTCTCGAGTGTAACTTGCTGTACTGACCAAGGTATCATTTATTGACCATGCTGTACCATTACCATTATTGGCATACCATGTAATATTTTGACTGGAATTTCGACTTGTTATGACATCGATGTCTCCGTCAGAATCCATATCAGCCACATCAATTTGATAACCTGTATTGTTACTAAGAATTGTTACTGTCCACGTGGTTCCATCTCCGTTGTCATTGGAGAACCAACGAGTAGTACTGGTACTACTGGCAACCACAACATCTAAGCTTCCATCTGAATTGAAATCGGCGACCTTTAAACTGCGGGGGTTATTATAATTGATGGAGATTTCATTCTCTTGCCATAGCAGTCCATTGTTATTAAACCAAATTATCCGGTCACCAATTTTGTCCAAGGCAACAACATCGAGCATACCATCCGCGTTAATGTCCGACAGTTGGATTTCATCAGAAATACCAGAGGCTGAAGCTATAGTCATCAGCCCGCTCCAACTGGCTCCCAATAAATTAATGTCACTTGAAAGAGCCTTAAAGGGTCCTGAATTCATTAGATTTTCAATCATATATATACTGTCATTTCCATCAGCTGCAAAAACAATATCAAGGTCTCCATCATTGTCCATATCACCTAACTCTATCGCAGTTATCTGACTATCAGTGGTTGATGCAACACTTAAAACTGTAGATGGTGAAGAGTAATTATCTGTCCCATCTCCAGCGAAGAAAAATATTTCCATACCCGTCGAACTTTTATTGGCAGAAATTATATCGGGATATTGATCACCATTTAATAAACCAGTAACAACATGATATGCACCAGTATGCGAACTATCAAAAACAGTTGATAAATCGTACTGCGTCTTGGAGTGGAACAATAAATTATCATGTGCATAGACATAGCCATCTTCATTGTTGGCAGTAACAATCTCTAAATCTCCATCATTGTCTAAATCTACCGCCAGTAAATGTTCAATTCTTGTTGTTAATCCAGCGACCAATATTCTTTCTGTCCAGTTACCACCTAAACCGTCCGTATTTTCAAACCATGATAAATTATTGCTATTGCCCACCAAAATATCTAAATCCCCATCGTTATCCATGTCTGCAAAGCTGGTCTTACCGTAAACACCCGAAGCTATTATGGGAACACTGCTCCAAGAAAAAGTTGAAGGGCTATAAGTCAACTGATC
>JAJRQG010000011.1 GCA_024280395.1 Gammaproteobacteria bacterium
ATTGGCTGTTTTGGTTTAACCGAATCTCATGGCGGATCTGATCCCATGAACATGAAAACATTTGCTAAAAAAGACGGCGATGATTGGGTGTTAAACGGATCAAAGATGTGGATTACCAATGGTTCAATCGCAAATATCGCTATTGTATGGGCGCATACCGATGATGGCGTACAAGGATTTATTGTTGAAAAGGATATGCCTGGATTCACCACCGAACTGATTAAGAAAAAGATGTCTTTAAGGGCATCGGTGACTTCAGCGTTGTTCTTTGATGAAGTGCGTATTCCTGATAGCAATAGACTGCCCAAGGTTAAAGGTTTAAAAGGACCATTGACTTGTCTGTCCAATGCGCGGTATGGTATTTCTTGGGGGCCAATTGGTTGTGCGCAGGCTTGCTTACAAGAGGTATTGGATTATACCAATGATCGTATACTATTTGGCAAAGCACTCAATGAAAACCAAATAGTACAATTAAGATTGGCTGAAATGGCCCGTAAGATCACTACAGCTCAATTGTTGGCTCTAAGACTTGGTCGTTTAAAAGACAAAGGTGAATTACAGCCCACACAAATTTCAATTGCCAAGTGGAACAATGTACGCATGGCTATTGATATTGCCCGTGATTGTCGTGATTTATTGGGCGGAGCAGGGATTACCACCGAACATACCGCTATACGACACGCGCTCAACTTGGAGAGTGTTATTACCTACGAAGGCACGGAAACTGTTCATCAATTGGTTGTAGGCAGAGAGTTAACCGGTAAAAATGCTTTTTAAACTATTATGGCGATATTACAAAATCTAAAGAACAAATTAAAAAACAAGTCTAAAAACATCAACCGGGCACAAGTGGTCGATGACAACTTTAAGTCTTTTGTAAAGACATTAACTAAACCTGATAAACTTTTGAATTTAAAAGATTATGGGTTGACTGATGATGAGTTTTTGCAACTGTTTACTTCGCAAATCATGTCTCGCCAATTGGATTTGATGGCACGAGCATTGCGTTTAGAAAACAAAGTATTTTACACCATTGGCTCTTCAGGTCATGAAGGCAGTGTGATGTTGGGACGATTAACCCGACACACAGACCCTGCTTTTTTACACTACCGCAGTGGCGGTTTTATGATGGAGCGATCAAGGCATATACCCAGTATTGATCCCATTTATGATACTTGTTTGTCTTTTGCGGCCAGCCAGTCTGACCCGGCATCAGGAGGAAGGCACAAAGTCTGGGGTTCTAAAGAATTGTGGGTGTTGCCACAAACCAGCACCATTGCCAGTCATCTACCCAAAGCAGTGGGTACAGCGCTGGGTATAGAACTGGGAAAACGTTCAAATTCTGGTTTGAAGATTCCTGATGATTCAATTGTCATCTGTAATTTCGGTGATGCCAGCAGTAACCATTCTACGGCACAAGGGGCTTTTAATGCTGCTGCTTGGGCAAGTTATCAAGGTTTGGATGTTCCTTTGCTATTTGTTTGTGAAGACAATGGCATTGGCATTTCCGTTAAGACTCCACAAGGTTGGATTGAACGCAATTACAAGCACCGACCTGGATTACAATATTTTAAAGCCGATGGTTTGGATTTGGCCAATGGTTATAGACAAGTCAAAAGAGCGGTAGATTTTTGCCGATTTGAAAGGAAACCTGTGTTTTTGCACTTACAGACAACGCGTTTAATGGGACATGCGGGCACAGATTTTGAAGTGGATTATCGTGATATCAATGAATTAGAAGCAGAGGAGGCCAAAGACCCATTGTTGAAGTCTGCCAAAATTGCGGTTGATGCTGGCTTAATGACAGCGGATGATGTTTTAGACTTGTACCAACGCATGAATGATCGCTGCATGAGCTCGGCTTACAAAGCCGATGAGCAAAAACGCATTGAAACTATTGAAGAAGTACTTGAATCATTGGCTCCTTATTCTCCAGTTGATGTCAAAATTCACGCCGAAAAAACAGCTGATAAAGATAAGCGAATTGCCTTGTTCGGCAATGAAAAATTATTGCCAGAAAATCAAGGAGCCAAGCACATGGCTGTTTTGATTAACAAAGGATTAATGGATATCATGCTAAAGTATGAAAACTCATTGATTTTTGGTGAAGATGTTGCGCAAAAAGGTGGGGTTTATACCTTAACTAAAAACTTGTACAAAAAGTTTTCACCCAAACGGGTATTTAACACGTTATTGGATGAGCAAACAATTTTAGGGTTGGCACAAGGTTATGCCAATACAGGCATGATTCCTATTCCAGAAATCCAATATTTGGCGTATTTCCACAATGCTTGTGACCAAATACGTGGTGAAGCTGCCAGTTTACAATTTTTCTCCAACAATCAATTTGCCAATCCTATGGTGGTGCGTATTCCAGGCCTGGGTTATCAAAAAGGTTTTGGTGGCCATTTCCACAATGACAATTCTTTTGCTGCATTGCGAGACATACCAGGATTAATTGTTGCCTGCCCATCGCGAGGTGATGATGCAGTGAAAATGATGCGCACATTGATGGCATTGGCCCATGTTGATAAGAGGGTATCGGTCTTTATAGAGCCCATAGCCCTGTATATGAAAAAGGATTTATATTCCGAAGGTGACAATAAATGGACATTTAACTATCCCAAACAAGATGAGTTTATTCCAATTGGGCAAGCCAAAGTCTACAACCAACAAGCCAAAGATATATTGATTATTACTTATGCCAATGGTGTACCGATGAGTCTTGAAGCTGTAAAAACCTTCAATAAATCACACAGCCAATCAGTGGCTGTTATGGATTTACGCTGGTTACAGCCATTAAATAAGAAAAGCATCTGTAAATTAGCCGAGAAATTTGGTACAATTTTGATTGTTGATGAAGGCAGAGAGTCCGCTTCGGTTGGAGAGGGCGTAGTTTCAGCCATAATCGAAGGGTTGGATAAGCCACCAAAGATTAAGAAAATAACAGGAGTCGATAGTTTTACTCCATTGGGCGATGCATCAGCATTGGTATTGCCAAATGTGGAAATTGTCGTTGATTGTCTTAAAAATTTAGTTAAAAAGAGGGGAATAAATGCCTAATTTAACGGTATTATTTGCAGACATAGCACAAAGCACCGCTTTATTTGAAAAATACGGCGATGACAAAGCACGTTCAGCTATTTCATCAGTGTTGAATACGCTTTTAGAAGTATCAGAAAAACACCAAGGCGTGCTAATCAAAACCATTGGCGATGAAATCATGTGTACCTTTCCATCAGCTGAACATGCAATTAAAGCCTCTATTGGCATGCAAGAAAGCGTTGCTGGTAATTTTGTATTGGGAACACACCCAATCGGAATTCGTATAGGATTTCATCATGGCAAGGTGATTGCTGAAAAAGGAGATGTATATGGTGATACAGTTAATGTAGCTGCCAGAATGGCTGGATTTGCCAAAAAAGGTCAAATCATCACCAATTCATTAACTTTTAGTGATTCTTCATTGATCGAAAGCACTAAACACAGAAATCTAGGAAAAACCAAGGTCAAAGGCAAGCTATTACCTGTTAAGATTGTTGAAATATTTTGGCAAAAAGATGTATCACAAGTAACACGCATTTCATCCGCATTGGACCTAAAGCTACCTGATGCTGCATTTACCATGAGTCTAAACATCAATGGAAGGCAACTAAAAATGACCGAGAAATCTCCCAATAAAGTCATTGGTAGAGGCGAGGAATGCGACATACAAATACTGGCTCCAATGGCATCTAGGATTCATGCAGAATTACAGTTCTCAGATGGAAATTTCAGAATTGAAGATCAAAGTACAAATGGTACTTGGTTGGAATTGAATGGAAATTCATTGCGATTGCACAGGGATAAAACTGTATTATTGGGTAAGGGTAAAATAGCCTTGGGCAGTGCTGATTTTTCGGATCAGTCCATGATCATAGAATTTGAAATTTAATAACTGACATGCAAAATTTTATCAAACGACTCAGCGGTTTTTTATTGTTAACCTTTTCTGTACTTTATTTGGGTATAAAAATAATATAATGGCAGTAAAATATAGGCAAACACACATTCAAACCAAATCCACCTACACAGCATGGCTTTTGTATTTTTATTCATTGCCTTACTTGTTTAGCATCCTATCAAAATTGATCAATGGTGAAGTCATTAATTTGGTACTGGCGGCTTCTGTTTTTGTTGCGCTAATATTGTCCGCCGTTTGGATGACAACAGGGCTAAAAAATAAACAAAGTTATTTAACTAAGCAATTTTCCAATAATACACCATTCCCGATGATGTTTTTAGCATCACTACTTGTCGGATCAGCTACACTGGTTACTGCTTGGTTAATTGTGGGTTACAATCTTTTTGCAGGGATTGGATTTGGGATAGCAGCAACTATTGGTTGCTGGTTATGGTATGGAATGGATCCTGTTAAATCAAAGCACATCAATTTTAATGACATCAATGATTCTGAAAAAGCATTGGAAATATTACAAGACAGCGAATCTTTAGTCATCAGTATTGAAAATTCCAGTAAAAAAATTAGCAATACTGAAATGTCAAATAAACTCAGTAAAATCACATCTGTGGCCAGAGATGTATTGAATGTCTTATATCAGAATCCAAAAAAAATCACCAAAGCCAGACGCTTCCTGAATACCTATTTAAAAGGAGCTGAAAGCGTGGTTCTTCGATATGCAGAAACTCACAAAGAAAAAGGCGCACAAAAACTTGAAGGAAATTTCAGAGAAGTCCTCGATAACATAGAACAAGTTTTCACCGAACAGCACGAAAAATTATTATCCAGCGATGTTTTTGACCTCGATGTTGATATCGAAGTTTTAAACACACTACTCAAAAAACAAGGCATAAATTAGGAATATTATTATGACAGAAAATAAAACAGAGACCATGACGGAAACAGCTCTAGAACAAACCACTTTAATTGATGGAGAAATTGTTCCAGGCGTAAAAAACAACTTGGTTCCTTATGCAGACGTAGAAGACGATAAAGACAAAGAAACCATCGATAAACTAATTGCCGAAATCAATATGAATGACAGCAATTCAATTATCTTTTTTGGTTCAAAGGCCCAAGAATCTGTGACTGAAATTTCTGACAAAATGCTAGATGGTGTAAAAAACAAAGAACTCGGCAGTTCTGGGGAAGCCTTGAATGAAATGGTTGCAACCATCCGCGGCTTTGATATTGATGAACTAGACCCGAACAATAAGCCAGGTTTTTTCGCGCGTTTATTTATGCGAGTGAAGCCTTTAGCCAAATTTTTGCAAAAATACGAAACAGTAAGAAAGCAAATTGATGCCATAACCAACAAGTTGGAAGACCACAAAGTAGTGTTATTAAAAGATATCACCAGCTTAGATAGACTGTATACTGCAAACCTTGAATATTTCCACACCCTTGAAAATTACATCAGTGCAGGTGAAGAAAAATTGAGATTGGTAGACGAAAACGATGTTCCCGCCTTACAAAAAGCCGCAGAAAATACCGATGACATGCTAAAAGCCCAAGAATTGCGAGATTTAAAAGGCTCCAGAGATGATTTGGAGCGCAGAGTACACGATTTACGATTAACCCGCCAAGTAACACTGCAATCATTGCCAAGCATCCGATTGGTTCAAGAAAATGACAAAGGATTAATCAATAAGATCAACTCAACCATCGCCAACACCATCCCGTTGTGGCGCCAACAATTGGCACAAACAGTGACCATTTGGCGTTCAGGAGCAGCTGCCAAGACCATTAAAGATGCATCGGATTTAACCAATGAACTACTTAAAGGCAATGCTGAAAACCTAAAAATCGCCAATAAAACTGTACGCGAACAACTAGAACGCGGTATTTTTGACATCGAAGTCATCAAACAAGCGAATCAAACTTTGATAGAAACCATCGAAGATAGCTTAAGAATTTCCGAAGAAGGCAAAGTCATGCGCAAAGCAGCCATAGCTGAATTGGCAGTAACAGAGTCTAAATTGCGTGAAGCGTTGATTACCAATAAAGTAAAGGCCAAAGAAATAACTAATAGTTAGTTAGTTATTAATTTTAGATTATTAATGGTTAATTGTCAGGTTTCACAACGTTGTTGATGTAAACCCATCTTGTTAGAAGATTTAAATATTAACAACTTTTGCTTAAATTGGCTAGGATTTTGTTTAAAGATTTCAGGCTTAATCTGAAACCACTTTTCTACAGCATTAAAAGGAGTTTTTACAGATAACTCACTTCGCAGTGATCCATGTCGCCGAAAAAAGTTGTAGTGCAACAGAAATTTATTGACCTCAACAACTAAATGTTCAATGCTTTGGTATTGATTGGATTTAATTGTGCCCACTTTAATAGTTTGATTAACTCGTTCTACCATACCATTTGTTTGTGGCATAAATGGTTTGGTTTGGCGGTGTTCGATTTTACTATCAATGCATTTTTGTGTGAACTTTGAAGTTTTTTTACAGAGCTTCCCTTTTTTAGACTTCAATAAACGGTTGGTAAATTCTAAATCATTATCGGTCAGAACGTGTGAAATGTACATGGGAAAGAATTTTATGCATTCTTCTAAAAAGTCAGTGGCGTTTGCACCAGTCTTTTCGGTGTATACACGGTAGTACATGGTTCTTGTGGCTCTATCTATTGCGACAAACAGATAATACTTGATGCCGTTGAACTTGGGTAAATAGGTTACATCAATGTGCAAATAACCAGGTTCATACTCTTTGAACGTTTTGGCTTTGTCCTGTTGTTCTTGGGGAACTTTATTAATGCCATGACGACATAATGTTCGATATACATTACTTCGATTAGCTTTTGTGATATTTTGTGCTAGCACCATATCTAAAACATCGTCCAGAGGTAGCCATGATGTTTTACGTACCGATACAATCAGAAGCTCCTCTAATTCATTTAGAGCATAATCAATGGTGTGAGGAGTTGAACTGGCATCATTTAATGAGTTGGCATTTTTCCATTTGCTGACTGTGTTTTCAGACACGTTATAAATATTCGCAAGTGTTTTATTATAAAAATTACTGGATTTGATTTCTGCGCGTATGTGGGCATTAGTTTTTGCATTACTGTGGTATTTTTGACACATTTTGTTCACCTTGTTAGTTGATATAATTATATCCAACAAGGTGGGATTTTAAAAGCCTTCCATAATCATTGTTCCGCTACGCTCCACAATGATTATGGCAATTGCCCATCAACAACGTTGTGAAACTATACAGTTAATAATATGTAAGTATGCATTCCCGCGAATGCGTACTTGTGCCTATCTGAAATTAACATACACTTCTCTTCATTCCCTCGAAGGCGGGAATCCATTAACAATTAAGAAAACCCTCCTTTCTTAACCTTAATCAACTCACGTCGAGATTTCTTATCAGGATGCTTAGCAGGGCGAGGTGCAGATGAATAAATCATTTTGCTTTCAGTGATGACATTTTCTCTGGCTTTTATCGATTCAGGAGTTTCAATATAGGCATGTACCGACAACTTGGCAGAAACGCGTTTTTCGATCAATTGGAAAACCTCCACATGCCAAGTAAATTCACCTTTTTTTATTTCCAATTCATCGCCTATATTCACAGCACGCGAAGGCTTCATTTTTTGTCCTGCAATCTTTACCTTGCCACTTTCTACATGTTTTTTTGCCAAAGAACGAGTTTTGTAAAAGCGTGTTGACCACAACCATTTGTCGATTCTTACTGTCATTTGTTTAAATTTTGTTTATTTAAAATAAGATTTTAACAAATTAAACACATATATATTATAAAAAACTAAGTTAATGGTATAATCCGATTCATGAAAACGACGACCATAACTTAATCTTTGATCTGAAAACATATATCTGCGAAGCACAATATGTGCTTTTTTTTTGCTTTAAATATTTAAACTAAACATTATGCCTATAGTAACTTTAGCCGATGGCTCACAACGACAATTTGATAACACTGTAACTGCACTTGATGTGGCAGCTGATATTGGTCCTGGATTGGCCAATGCAGCATTGGCTGCACGAATCAACGGAGAATTGGTGGATTTATCAACCCAAATTTCAAACGATGTTGAATTGGCAATTGTAACCAATCGTGGTGATGATGGATTAGAAGTCATTCGCCACTCTACAGCACATTTAATGGCACAAGCAGTTAAAAGGCTGTATCCAAAGGTACAAGTGACTATTGGCCCTGTAATTGAAGATGGATTTTTCTACGATTTTTCTAGCGAGCACCATTTCAGTGACGAAGAATTGGCGAAAATCACTTCAGAGATGAAGAAAATTGTTAAGCAAAAATTGCCCGTTGAACGTCAAACCATGTCAAGAGATGAAGCAATCACCTTATTTGAAAATATGGGCGAGAAATACAAGGCAGAAATCATCCGAGATATTCCTGAAGATCAAACTTTAAGCTTGTACAAACAAGGCGAATTCATTGATTTATGCCGTGGACCACATGTTCCAAACACATCCAAACTAAAAGTCTTTAAATTGATGCATGTGGCTGGCGCTTATTGGCGTGGTGACAGCAATAACGAAATGTTACAACGCATATATGGTACTGCTTGGAGTGATAAAAAAGACCTAAAAAACTATTTGTATCGTTTAGAAGAAGCCGAAAAACGCGACCACCGTAAATTGGGCAAACGCATGGACCTATTCCATTTCCAGGAAGAAGCTCCAGGCATGGTATTTTGGCACCCCAATGGTTGGTCAATCTATCAAGCGGTTCAGCATCACATGCGTACAAAATTAAATTTGCGTGATTACCAAGAAATCAACACTCCACAAGTGGTTGATTATAGTTTATGGGAAAAATCAGGCCATGCCGATAAATTTGCCGATGGCATGTTTACAGTAAAATCTGAAGAACGTACTTTCGCTATAAAGCCCATGAATTGCCCTTGTCATGTACAAGTTTATAATCAAGGTTTGAAAAGCTACAGAGATTTACCCATAAGACTAGCTGAATTTGGTTCTTGCCATAGAAATGAGCCATCAGGATCATTGCACGGTTTAATGCGTGTACGTGGTTTTGTACAAGATGATGCGCATATCTTTTGTACTGAAAATCAAATACAGAGTGAAGTATCTGAGTTTATAGATTTCTTACATGAAATCTATCAAGATTTTGGCTTTACTGATATTATTTATAGGCTTTCAACTCGTCCAGAAGAACGAGTCGGTAGTGACGCGGATTGGGATAAGGCAGAAAAAGCTTTGGCTCAAGCATTAGACAACAAGAAATTAGACTGGGAAGAGTTGCCTGGTGAAGGTGCTTTTTATGGTCCTAAAATTGAATTTTCACTAAAAGATTGTTTGGGTCGTGTTTGGCAATGTGGAACAATTCAAGTTGATTTTTCTATGCCAGGTCGTTTGGATGCTTCTTACATCGGTGAAGATGGTGACAGACATGTGCCTGTTATGTTACACCGTGCAATATTGGGTTCTTTTGAACGATTTATTGGCATTTTGATTGAACACCATGCTGGCAATTTGCCATTTTGGTTGGCACCCACTCAAGCGGTAATTATGAACATTACTGATGCACAAAGCGAATATGCGACAAATTTAGCAAAAGAATTGAAAAACAATGGCTTTAGAGTCAATCTAGACTTGCGAAATGAGAAGATCGGCTATAAAATTCGCGAACATACTTTAGAGAAGTGTGCATATCTATTGGTTGTGGGTAACAAAGAGGTGGAAAACCAAACTGTTACTGTCAGAAAACTCAATGGCGATGACCTTGGAAGTATGGGCTTAAATGAGCTAATGATGCATTTTAAACAAATGCAAATAGACAAGAATTAAAGAAACAAATTTAAGATTAAAATAAAATAAGAGGATTTAGAAAAATCGCAAAGAAACACCAAACAAGAATAAATGAGTCAATCACAACAATGAAAGTTAGACTGATTGATAGCGACGGTTCACAAGTAGGAATATTGGCAACAGATGCAGCTCTGGACAGAGCAAAAGCACAAAAGCTAGATTTGGTTGAAATATCACCCAAAGCAGAACCGCCAGTTTGTAAAATAATGGACTATGGAAAATTCAGATTTGAAAATTCCAAAAAGAAACAGGCTTCAAAGAAAAAACAGAAAAGGGTACAACTTAAAGAAGTTAAATTTAGACCCAATACTGAAGAAGCAGATTACCAAGTTAAATTGCGTAATTTAAGAAAGTTTATTGGTCAAGGCAACAAAGTTAAAGTCACCATTATGTTCAGAGGCAGAGAACTGGCTCACAGAGACATTGGGGCAAACATGTTGGATCGATTAGAAATGGATTTAGAGGAAGAGGTTATTGTGGAACAACGACCTGCGAAAATGGAAGGACGTTTTATGATTATGTTATTGGCTCCAATTAAGTCAGTTAAATAATCAACAAATGATTGCGAACAGGTAAAAACACCTGCACAAAGGATTAAAAGAATAAGTAGAATTGTATTTTACTGATTAACAGCAATGAGTTAGTGAAGCAAAAATGTCTTAGACATTACTTGTTGTAGTTTTAAATTAAAATAAGGAGCATTATTATGCCAAAAATGAAAACCAAAAAAGGTGCTGCAAAGCGCTTTAAAAAGACAGCCAATGGCTTCAAGCGTGGTTACGCTAACAAGAGTCACATCTTGACGAAAATGACAACCAAACGTAAACGCAATTTGCGTGGAACCGATATGGTTGCAGATTCAGATGTTAAACAAGTTAAATCAATGTTACCGTACGCTTAAGGAGTTATAAGAAATGGCAAGAGTTAAAAGAGGCGTTACAGCTAGAAAACGTCATAAGAAAATATTAAAATTAGCAAAAGGTTATTACAATGCACGCCGTAAAGTTTACCGTGTAGCAAAACAAGCAGTTATTAAAGCTGGTCAATATGCTTACCGCGATAGAAAGCAACGTAAACGTCAATTCAGAGCACTTTGGATTGCACGTATCAATGCAGCTGCAAGAATGAACGGTCTGTCTTATTCACGATTTATAAACGGTCTTAAGAAAGCTAATGTCTCTCTAGATCGTAAAGTTTTGGCTGATATGGCAGTTCACGACAAAGCAGGTTTCACTGCTGTCGCTGAAATTGCTGCAAAAGCTTTAAAATAAAACGTATTTTCCTGCATAAATGCGGGATAAAATGTTCAAAGGGAAATTAGTCTTTCAGCTAAGCTGAGATGCTATTTCCCTTTTTTTTATGCTTTCGTCATCCTCGCGTAGGCGGAGATCCAGTATTTGAGAGAGTATTGGGTTCCATTTTCATGGGAATGATATAAGTTTTAGCAAACAACAATCTCCAACAGGTGGAAAGTGGAAAATCTCAATCAACTCATAGAAAAAGCCCTAGCAGAAATCAATGCTGCCAGCGATAATCAGGCATTGGAAAATATCCGTGTTAATTATTTGGGCAAAAAAGGAACCATAACTTCGCAACTTAAACAATTGGGAACTTTGCCTGCAGATCAACGCAAAGAAGCTGGTATGGAAATCAATAAAGCCAAAGGTCAATTGCAACAAAATATTCAAGCACGCAGAGAAATATTACAAAAACAAGAACTGGATAAAAGATTAAAAGCTGAATCTGTTGATGTTACAATGCCGGGTCGTAAGATAAATACGGCTAACTTACATCCTGTTACCAGAACCATGAACCGCATTGTTACTTTGTTTTCAGGTTTGGGTTTTGAAACAAAAACCGGACCTGAGATTGAAGATGATTACCACAATTTTGAAGCCTTGAATTTCCCTGCACACCATCCTGCTCGTACCATGCACGATACATTTTGGTTTGATGATGGTCATTTGCTGCGCACACATACATCACCGGTGCAAATTCGCGCCATGAAACACATGAAACCACCCATCAAAATCATAGCTCCTGGCCGTGTTTATCGCAGTGATTCCGACCAAACACACACACCTATGTTTCATCAAGTTGAAGGACTTGTAGTAGGCGAAACTGTGACTTTTGCCTCTTTAAACGGGGTTTTAAATCAATTTGTTAATGCATTTTTTGAAAAAGATTTAAAAATCAGATTGCGGCCTTCGTATTTTCCTTTTACCGAGCCTTCAGCTGAAGTCGATGTGGAATGGAAAAAGGACGATGGCACAACCGGTTGGCTAGAAGTTTTGGGCTGTGGAATGGTGCACCCAAATGTATTGCGTTCAGGAGGCATTGATCCAGAAAAATATACAGGTTTTGCTTTTGGTTTGGGAGTAGAACGTTTTGCGATGTTGCGTTATGGCGTTAAAGACTTGCGACAGTTTTTTGAAAATGACTTGGCTTTTCTTAAGCAATTTAAATAGGAGTAGGACGGATGAAAATTAGTGAAAATTGGTTAAGAGAATGGGTCAACCCTAAAATTACAACAGATGAATTGGTTGAGCAGTTGACCATGCTGGGTTTGGAAGTGGATGATGTAGTGCCAGCAGCTGGTGAGTTTACCCTCGTTGTAGTTGCTGAGATTTTAACCATCGAAAAACACCCTGATGCCGACAAGCTTAATGTCTGTCAAGTAGATGCTGGCACAGGTGAAAACTTACAAATCGTTTGTGGCGCACCCAATGCCCGAGTAGGTCTTAAAGCACCTTTGGCGATGATTGGAGCAGTATTGCCTGGTAATTTTAAGATTAAAAAATCTAAATTGCGCGGTTTAGAATCTAATGGCATGTTGTGTTCCAATGTGGAATTGGGTCTTAGTGATGATCATTCTGGTTTATTAGAATTATCAATAGATGCACCAGTTGGTCAGGATATCAGGGAATACTTTGAACTAAATGACACCATTATTGATATTGATTTAACCCCCAATCGTGCCGATTGCTTTTGTGTCAAAGGCATCGCCATTGATGTAGCTTGCTTGAATGAACTTGAAATAAAACAACCCATATTCAATTCAATTGAACCCAGTATTAATGAAACAATTGATGTGACTTTAGAGGCAGAAAAACAATGCCCTAGATACATCAGTAGAGTTATCAATAATATTGACAACAGCAAACAAACACCTGTATGGATGCAAGAGAAACTACGCAGATCAGGTATCCGAGCAATACACCCAGTAGTTGATGTCACCAATTACGTCATGCTTGAACTTGGACAACCCATGCATGGGTTTGATAAATCGACCATTGATGGCTCGATCAACGTAAAAATGGCAATCAAAGGAGAAAAATTCACATTATTGGATGGCAAAGAAGTAGTTTTGGACGAATCCTACTTAATGATAGCCGATAACAATAATTATTTGGCGATTGCTGGCGTAATGGGTGGTTTGGACAGTGGTTGTGGCGATTCAACCAGAGATATTGTTTTAGAATCGGCCTACTTTGACCCCGCAACCATTATGGGTAAATCGCGTGACCTTGGAATACACACTGAATCTGCTTTAAGGTTTGAGCGCGGCGTTGACCCTTATCTACAAGAACAAGCCATGCAGCGGGCTACACAACTAATTTTAGACATTTGTGGTGGCGAAGTAGGGCCTCTAAATGAAGTAACTTCTGATGAATTCATCCCTAAATCCATTAGCATAGAATTAACTGAAGATAAGTTAGCAAGAGTATTGGGATTTATAGTCGAGTCAAATCAAGTCACTGCAATTCTTGAAGGCTTGGGAATGAACGTTGAACAAATGGATTGCTGTTGGAAGGTTATTGCACCGACCAGCCGTTTTGATATAGAAATTGAAGAAGATTTAATAGAAGAAGTGGTAAGAATGGTGGGATATGACAAAATGCCATCGGCTAATTTAAGTGGCGAAAGTGTTATTATGCAATTGCCCGAAGAAATAATTGAAAGTCAGTTGATTAAAACCCAAATGACTACCATTGGTTATCAAGAAGCCATTAACTATAGCTTTGTATCGGTCAAACAGTTAGAAAATTTCAACCTATCAAAAGGTTCAATTGCTCTGAAGAATCCATTAACCGAAGAATTTGCAGTTATGCGTACAAGTTTATTGCCGGGAATGATGGAAACCGTTAAATACAACCTAAGGCGCCAAAACGATAGCGTTAAATTGTTTGAAACTGGTTATGTATTTAACCAACAAGAAAACATCCAACAAGAAGACAAAATTATTGCTGTTTGCACTGGAAAAAGACACGCAGAACACTGGTCTTTGGGCAAAGAATCCATTGATTATTTTGATTGTAAAGGTGACCTTGAAGTGTTGTTAGACAACTGTAAAAGTCATTATTCTTTTGCTAATTCTAGTATTGAATTCTTACATCCAGGAAGACAAGCAATGGTAGTTTTGAATGGCGAAAATATAGGCTGGATTGGTCAAATACACCCAGAAATATGCCGTAGAATAGGTATTAAGAAAGAAGTATATGCTTTTGAATTATATATGAAATCAATTAAAAAAACTACATTGCCTATTTTTGAAGATGTATCAAAGTATCCTTCTGTGCGAAGAGACCTTGCATTGATATTAGATAGCCAAATACAATCTGATAGAATCACTCAATTAATGGAACATGAGCTAGGGGATTCGTTGGTTGAAACTATCATATTTGACGAATACCAAGGTGACAATATTGAAACAGGTAAACGCTCACTGGCAGTAGGATTCGTTCTACAACAACAAAATGCTACTTTTGAAGACAAAGAAGTGGACAAACTTATGTCTAAAGTGGTATCTTCTCTTAAAGAAAATTTAAATGTGGAAATTCGAGGAACTTAATGTCAATAACTAAAACTGATCTTGCAGAAGCTCTTTATATGGATGTTGGCTTAAATAAATGTGAAGCAAATGAATTTGTAGATGCTTTTTTCAATTCAATTAAAGATATATTGGTTGATGGCAACGACGTAAAATTATCCGGTTTCGGAAATTTTGAATTGCGCGACAAAAAAGGCAGACCGGGTAGAAACCCAAAAACACTTGAAGAAGTTACCATTCCTCCTAGAAGAATCGTTTCTTTTAAACCTGGACAAAAAATTAGAGATACTATAGAGACATATGCTGGATCAAGGACACAATAATACAACACTGCCCAATATACCTGCAAAACGTTATTTCACTATTGGTGAAGTAAGTAATCTTTGTGACGTTAAATCACACGTATTGAGATACTGGGAAAACGAATTTCCTAACCTTAAACCTGTCAAACGCAGAGGCAACCGCAGATACTATCAAAGGCATGACGTAATAATGATACGTCAGATTCGAAGCTTGTTGTATGAACACGGTTATACTATCAGTGGCGCAAGAATTAAGCTTGAAGGTAGCGCAACTGAGAAAGACTCTAGTAAATCTTATCAAGTTATAAACCAAACACGAATAGAGCTTGAAGAAATTGTACAGTTATTGAAATAGTTAGTTCTCAAAATGTTAATTAGAAGGGATGTGATAAATTATATCCCTTTTTTAATTAACTCCAATATGCGTATAATATATATTATGTTAAATTATAGGCTGCAATATAGAGATATATGGTCTTTTTCTTTATGCTATATTTGTACATATAACATTTAATGATACATTCACAAACTTTGACAACCAGTTATAATCGAAAGTTAATATGTTAGTTTAATAAAACGATCATAACTCAAAATGATTGAAAATAGAGACTCCAGATGAGTTAATAGGCTAGTTGGTAATGATAAAATAAATTTACTTATGGTAATATTAACATCATGAACAAAAGCAATCTAGTATCAAAACATGTTATGAATGAATGCCAATGAAGAATTGTATTATATTCGCCCTATTCGCATTTATGTTTAGCGTGTCCGCTTATGCAGAAAAACTACCACCTAAATTTACGTTACAGAACGGTTTTACAGGTCTCAGTGTGGGTGATGGTACATTGAAATTGTTTTTTGGCAAGAAAAAAAAGTTTCACGTAGAAAGCCATGGTTATGAAATCAGCGATGGTTCTTTTCGCCTCGACCAAACGATCACTTTTAAAGGAAAGCAAGCACAGAAGCGACACTGGATAGTCACAGCTGTCAATTCAAACAATTTTCTGGGGACTTTAAGCGATGCCTCGGGTTCTGTAAATGGAAACACTCACGGTTCTCGCTTGGTTTTAAAGTACCGAATCAAAGGGCCTTTGGTTATGCACCAGACCCTTGATCTTATGCCAGATGGGAAAACCATTGATAACGTTGGCAAGATTACCCTATTTGGAATTCCTATTGGGCATCTAAAAGAAACCATTACAAGAAAGCATGAGTATTAATTGATATTTAAACTATAAATTATCAGTAATATGGATATATTTGTGCTATTCAATTTTAATAAAAAATCTACTTTCCGAGAAACTGTAAAAATGTTATTATAAAGTTCTATTTTTTTTTACGATTCAATATGACGCAAGTTACCAATCACTATCTGTCTTGGATAGATGAAGACAAAGAATTACATTGTGAGCTTTTACATACTGAAAACAACACAATAAACATTGGCCGCTCTGATAAAGCAGATATTGAAGTATTCAATACCAGTGTTTCACGTCAACATATCGAGTTATCTTGGGACAATGATTGCCTTAAAATTAAAGACCTCAATTCAAGTTTTGGCACTTGGGTTGAGAACGTACGAATTGTTGCAGGAAAATACAAAACTTTAAAAGAAGACACAGAAATCCGATTGGGCAATTTGAGCATGTGGTACGAACTGCGCCGTGGCGATGAATCTCAAGAAATGATGCAAACTTGTTTTCATACCCCAAAAGCCACAGATGAAGTAGAAATATCCAGTGAAATCAATGGCTTCATACTAAAATTGAAAGCACTTTTACAAGAAAATTTTGGCAACAACACGGTTAATGTAGAATTAATCAACAACATCAACGAAGAATTGCTTGAGCTGGTTAGTGTGCAAGAAAGAAGGCTTAAAGAACAGCGCATACTCAATTCAATTAGTCATGTGCTTAATCGCAGTTTAACGCTCTGTGAGCTGCTTAAAACCTCATTGAACCTAGTCAGCAAGGTGTTAAATGCAGAACGGGGTTTTGTGGTATTGCGCAATCAAAATGGAAATAATCAAAAAAATGATCTATATGAGATACTAACCTCTAGACATTTTGATGATATTTGCTGGCCCAAAGACAATGAAGCACTACAAAAATTCAGCCAAATACTTGTCAATCGTTGCTTTGATGAAAATAAAATTGTTATTGTTGGGGATATACAGTTAATGGATTCATTAAAGGATATTGAGGACATTAAACGAGGAGGTGGACGCAGTATCGCTGTTATTCCTCTTGTACAAGACAGTATTGTGATTGGAGTTATCTATCTGGATAACCAACAACGAGCCCACAACTTTAATACAGAACAAATTCCTTTTTTAACCACTTATGCTGCTCATACAAGTATTGCATTGCACAATACTCTGTTATACAAGCGTGCCATTACAGATGATTTAACCCAGCTATTTTCACGACAACATATTGACGAAGGGCTGGCTTTAGAGATTCAACAAGTTCAAGATAACCAACAAGAATTATCAATATTAATGCTCGATTTAGATTATTTCAAACAAGTTAATGATAATTATGGCCACACAACTGGTGATCTGGTTTTACAAGCATTTTCAAATATTATCAAAGAGCATATAAGTGATTGTGATATGGCTGGTAGGATTGGTGGTGAAGAGTTTGTGGTGATTCTTACAGATACCGATCTTAATGGTGCTAAAGATATAGCCGAACGTATTCGTTTGGCTACAGAAAAAGAAGAAATTATTAAAGATGAGCAAGTCATTCAGATTACGGTCAGTATAGGTGCTACCAGTTATGACAAGAAAAAACATGGAAGCAAGACTTTATTGTTATTGGAAGATGCTGATATAGCGCTATATCAAGCCAAAGAAAAAGGCCGCAATCAAACTGTGTGTTTTTCTTAACACCATGAATTTTAGACTATTGTGGTGTTTATGTGGCATAATTCAAAACAACACATACAAGAGACCTTTGCATAACCATATGACGAGTAAAAAATGATTAAATTCACTAACTTTTCGTTGAAAATCTGGCCAATAGCAAGCTATTACCTGCGATTTTCGCCTCAATTTGGCAAATTTTCTCTATTTTTTCTTTCGCCATATAATTATGCAAAGGTCTCTACAAATATTATTCTAATTTAAATGGTTAAACAATCAAATCAACCCTGTCCACAATGCTTGCATCAAAACTCTATAGATGCAACAAAATGTAGTCTTTGCGATTGGCCGCTTAATTCGGAGCAGTTAGATGAAACACGCATGCCTGAAATGAATGAAGTTGATCCCAATATGACTACTGCACCCAATTTTGATTCTTCCGATAACATCGATCCAAACTTGACTCAGGCCCCCATGGCAAATAATCCTGCCACTGGACTAGATTCACCCTCACCATCTTCAACCTCCCCAGGGCTATCAATTACTGAAAAACAAACTTTTCATTTGGCTGGTGACTTGGCACACTTTGAAATTCATGAAATTTTGGGCCAAGGAGGCATGGGCGCGGTTTATCATGCCAAAGACAAGACTTTACACCGCGATGTTGCAATTAAAATGTTGCGCCCATTGATGTCTTCGGGCCATTTGAATACTGATGCATTGTTAGATGAAGCACGCATGGCGAGTAAACTGAACCACCCCAATATTGTGACCATTTATGATGTTGCACGCAGCAAAAACAGCAGTTATATTGTTATGGAATGGGTAGATGGGCAACCATTGGACGATCTGATACCACCTGAAGGTTTAGAGCTTGTCAAAGCCCTAGAATACGCTTGTCAAATTGCTGATGGTCTTACAAACGCCCATCAAAAGTACATCATCCATCGGGACATCAAACCGCAAAATATTATGCTTAGTTCACAAAACACCATTAAAATTTTGGATTTTGGCATAGCGGGTTATATCAACCATCAAATTGACAAAAGTGATGATGCATCAGAGCCTGCTCAAACAACAAGCATTGGCACACCCAATTACATGTCTCCCGAACAATCACAAGGACTGAATCTCGACCAACGCAGCGATATTTTTTCATTCGGTATTGTGTTCTATCAAATGTTATGCGGCAAACGACCATTTATAGGAAAGACCAGAAGTGCGCTCAAACAAGCCATCTGCAACGGCGACTTCATACCAGTTCAGCAACATAAGCCAGAATTCCCCATAAATGTTGTGCAATTACTTGAAAAGATGTTGGCCAGTAAAAAAGATGAGCGCTGGCAAAGTTCTGCTGAATTGGCACAAGCTTTGCATGACATTTATGATGAATTAACTTATAAGAAAAATTGGTGGCAACGTCGAGGTTGGATAAGTAAAGCCGCCATCATATTGCCTTTTTTATTGGTATTGGGTTGGAGCAGTAAAGAAATACTATTCCCCGCCTCTACTCAACAACTTATCGAACGACAATTACAAGAAGCCACAAAAATTGCCATCCTGCCTTTTAATAATATCAGTGGAGATCCATTGTTACAGTTATTCAGTGATGGTTTAGCGGTCAATCTTGGCAGCGATTTATCAGCCATTGCCAGTCACCAAGGCAATACCTGGATCGTACCATCGACCGAAATTAGTCGCATGAAAGACCAATCCCCAAAAAAAGTAGCAGATAAATATGGTGTCAACTTGATCTTAACTGGTAGTATCCAACACATGGGTTCTACTCGGTTGCTGGTATTGAACCTGCTTAATGGCAGTGATGGTCAACAATTAAAGACAGTTGAAGTCAGTATAAATGCTGATAATCTATTTCAAGGACATGCTAAAGTTAGAAAACAAGCCTTAGGTTTATTGGATTGGAGTATACCTAAAGAATTGAAAACAAAATTCAATGCACAGCGACCTCAGTTGGATGGAGCCTATAAAGCATATGTGCAAGGCAGAGGTTATCTTTATCGTTATGACCAATCAGGTAATTTGGATAAATCATTGAATGCATTTCAAAAAGCAATTGAAATTGATAATAGTTATGAGAATGCTTTTGTTGGATTAGCTGAAGCTAAACTAATTAAGTTTTTTAAAACTAAGAATAATACATGGTTAGATACAATGGCATCAACTATAAGTAAACTAAAAGTATTGAACCCAGAAAATAGTCAAGTTAAATATCTATATGCAGAAATTGCAATGCAAAAAGGGGATTATCAAAATGCCATTACCCTTTTCCTAGAGAGTATTCAAATAAATCAAAATCACCTCAAATCGCTTATCGGTTTAGCAAATGTTTATAATAAAAATGGAAATATTGTGAAGGCTGAACAAATATATAAAAATACTATTCAATATTTCCCTAATAACTGGAGAGTAATATCTGATTTTGGAGTATTTTATTATCAAAACGGAAAATACAATGAAGCATTAATTCAATTTAAACACTTATCTCAAATGAGTCCGAACAATGACATTGGTGTTCGTAATATGGCTGGCATTTATTATTCTATGGGAGATGTCGAAAATGCAATTTATTATACAAAACAAGCCATTAAGTTAAAGCCTTCTGGTAAGGCATACACAAATCTTGGCACAATGTACTTTTCTATTAAAAAATATAAAGAATCAATACTAGCTTTTGAAAAAGCAGTAGAATTAAATGATACAGACTATATTAATTGGGGAAACTTGGCTGATGCATACAAATTAACTAAGAATATTAAAAGTAAAATTTGCTATAATAATGCTATAAGCAGAGCAACAAATATTTTAAAATCAAACTCTAAAAATAATATTACTATAGCAGATTTATCTTATTATTTAGCAAATATAAACAATCAAGAGAAGGCTGTTTTTTTTGCGAGTCAAATAGGAACAAACAACTCTGGACTGGCAAACTATATTGTAGCTACAGCATATGATCATATGGGAATGACTGATAAAACCCTCTTACACTTAAGAATTTCACTAGATAAAAATTATTCACTAGAAGATATATTAACTACCCCATTACTTAAACATGTTAGGAATGATAAACGATTCAAAGAATTGACAAGTATTAAGATGAAGATTCCTGAAAAATAATTTACTTAATACAAACCCCGATATAGAAAACACGATTATAGTACGGCTCATCAATGCACCTAGAAAACCAAGAAAAAGCTTCATCGCCAATAAGGTGACTTTAGCTTTTCTTAGTTCCAATGCATATCAAGCAATTACACTCTAAAACGTGTTTTCATATTGGAATTTGGGCAATATACTGAACCAACTATAATAAGGAATCAACCCAAAATAAATTTTATATTTAAGAAGCTAGAAGCTATCTATTACAATCCTTGGATCTTTAGTATAAGTCACCCCATCAATAGTCAATATGAGATCATAAGAGTCTGTAGTTACTGTTGCATCCTTTTTAACTAATAATGTAATAGCAGCCGATTGATTTGATGCAGGTCTTAACATAGGCAAAACCGTATCACCGCCCTCTTCATCATTGAATGGATCTTGATCATCACTGTTGCTAAAATCTAATTCGCATGTGATATCATTGGGAGCATTAGACGGCCATGTGACATTTACATTCACTTGCCCACCTTCTTTTACTTCAATAGTACCTGTTACAGAGGGTGCTGTGCCTTCTTCTAGCGAGCTAAGGACTACGGTTATGGTTGAGTTTGACATAATTTTTCCTATTTTGAGTTATATTAATTTCAAGTTTGTAACTCACATCCGCCGCCATTACAGCCTTCATCGTAATAACGGGGCGAGTAGTTACATTCTATATTAAATATGAGAAGGATTTTGTATCACTCATGCATAGTGGGAAAAAAGATGGAAAAACACCTTAACTAAAAACAAATTGCAACCTAATGAGGTAAATTGTTATTGCCTCTAATTATTCATTAATAACACAATGTTAATAACAAATGTATTTTACAACCTATTCGTGTGCATCATGAGTTTTACAAAAACCTCTATTACTGTTAAAGCTTTTACATTATTACTGATTGATAAAAACTTAAACTAAATGATAACCCACAAAGATGAAAAAAGATATTACAAGTTATTACACACATGTTAAAATTTATGTGATTAAAAATTTCTTAAACTGTGATTTCATTTAGGCATTTAAAAACTAACTTTATCAAATTAAATTTTCCATGGCAACTTTATTAAATACACAAACAGATCAAAAAATACTGTTAAGAAGTCTACATCTATTGGGTCGTCACCCTGGAAGTTGCAATACGCTTTTAGATAACCCTGAAGCCTCACGCTTACATGCTTCTATTCTGTGGAATGGCTTCTGTTGGTTAATTCAAGACACCAGCAGTAACGGTACATTTGTCAACAACACTGTTATTGGTATTGGTGTAAAGACGAGCTTAAAGGCAGGCGATAATATTCAGTTCGGTGGATTGAATACACTTTCTTGGATTTTTAGCAATGATGATGCGCCTAAAGATATGTTATTGCCTATCAATTCAAGCTCTTCACCCATTGAACTCGAAGGCGTTTTGGTATTGCCAAACGAAAAATCACCTGAAATCACTTTGTATCAATCCTCTAGTAATCAATGGCTTTGTGAAGATCAAAAGGGTATAGTTGAATTAGAATCAGGGGCAAAGATAATAACTAACAATCTAAGTTGGTACTTTATCGGTACTGATTCTTTTGATGAAACAATCAAATCCAATCAAGTGAATAGTAAAGGTTTAATGCCTATCAAAGTTGATTTTACTGTCAGTAAAAATGAAGAACATGTATCGCTTTGTATCCAATTTGAAAATCAACCAATAGAACTGAGAGAAAGAACCCATCACTATTTATTATTGATATTGGCCAGAAAACGTCTACAAGATTACAAATCAGGAATAGAAGACAGTGAGCAAGGTTGGATTGATAAGAACCTACTTAGCCAGCAGGTTGGATTGGATGAAAATCACATCAATATACTCATTTACCGATTTAGAAAACAATTGATAAAAGCACATCCTTCAGCGAGGACATTGTTACAAATCATAGAAAGAAGACGCGGTGAACTGCGTTTTGCTTCAACCTCGGTTGATATTAACCCTGAGTAGAAATTCTTAGTAAAAATTATATTAAACCCAATTCCAATGCCTTTAAAACAGCTCGTGTTCTATCGCGGACACCAATTTTAGATAAAATATTCGAAACGTGATTCTTCACTGTGCCTTCCGCAACGAATAAAGAGTTGGCAATTTCTTTGTTACTGTGACCACCAGCCATTAGTCTTAAAATTTCGGTTTCTCTTGTGGTTAATGCTTCTGGAATATCAAAACTCATAAAATCTATTTTCAAATCTTCTATGCCACTCAAAATTCTCTTGGTTACTTGTGGTCGAATCAAGGTTTCTCCGGCAGCTACTTTTTTTATGCCGTCGACCAAATCTTCTAATGGAACATCTTTGAGTAAATACCCCATAGCACCCGATTTAACGCCTGCCAAAACCATTTCATCATCATCAAATGTAGTCAAAATTATGGTTGGAGGCAATTGATCTGTTTTTTTCAATTCATTCAAAACGTCAAGTCCAGAAACTTTTGGCATTCTCATGTCCAATAACACAACATCGGGTTGTACATTAGGAATATCATCAATGGCCTTCTGGCCACCATCTGCTTCTCCAATGACATTAACCCCTTCCGCCAGTTCTAAAAGTGCCCTAACCCCTTGTCTGACTAGGTTTTGATCGTCTACTAAATATACATTTATCATTTTATGTTACCTTAAATATTATTTTCATACAAAATCCATTATCAAGATTGATATAGTCTGCAGTCCCATTGAACTGTTTAACACGTTCGCGTATTCCTATTAATCCGTTGCCTTCTTTAAAATCCAAATCTCCTTGACCATCGTCTTTTATGACAATAATGATGTCGTCATCAGTCTTGCTAAATTCTAGCCATAAGTTATTGGCATTGGCGTGTTTTATACAATTTGTTATTAACTCTTGAGTACACCTGAGCATAGCTTGAGCTAATTTAGGATCTTCCAAGGTATATTCTTCATCAATATCAATGTGGATTTTCAATCTTGGGATATCATTGGTTAATTCATAAATGGCTTGTGCAAAGTTTAGATTTCCTTTGTTTCTAAAAGAGCTAACCACATCTCTAACATCACTTAACAGAAGCCTAGCGATACCTTGAGCTTTGTTCACATGGTCTTTGGCTTTTCCCTCTGTAATGTGTGTTGCTACTTCTAAATTCAGACTCAATGCAGTTAAATGATGTCCGATCAAATCATGTAACTCTCTTGATATTCTTAATCTTTCATTTATTCTAGAGCTTTCTGCCAATAGAACCTGTGTCGCTCTTAGTTCTGAGTTTAATTTTCTTAGTTCTTCTTTGGCATTTTGTTGTCTGCATGCAATCAAAGATAAAACGAATGAAAATACCGATATACCAAACATTAAGAGTAGTAAGATAAAAGAACTCAATGGAGTCGTTTCTATAGCTTCTGCTGGTAGTGTTGCTACATATTGTTGCCAACCAATAAGCAGATATTGTACAACTAAAATTAACACACCTTGCTTTATTGTCATTAACCACGGCAATAGAATGGCGATAATTAAAAAATAAAAAATTCCCGTTACACTCTGGGTTGACCAATTAATGATATAGACTATCGCCATCATGGCAAATAGCAACACCCATTCTTTTTTAATTAAATTGCTGTGTCCCAGGTTCTTTGTAAGAATAATAAACCCAACACCAAAAGAAACATGAGCTGCCAACCATAAAATACTTTGTGAGTTTAACCAGTCAGAATTCAGTAAAATAGTTATGATTAAAGGAACCGATAATACCAACCATATTATTAATCCTGCTAGCCTGATTAAAAATATATGGGAAAACCGATAAATCATTTAAGGTCATTAAATGAATCAATAGTTTTGTCAGGGTTAGAGTCTCTTATGTCGTTGCCGTGATTGTACCCATAAGTAACGGCATATACATTACAACCGGCATTGCGTGCTGCTGCAATATCATGGGTTGAGTCTCCAATCATTAAACACTCTTTAATATCAACATTCAACTCTGTACTGGCATGTAACAATGGCCAAGGATCAGGTTTCTTGAATTTAACATTGTCACCTGCACAAATAACTGAAAAGAATTGGCTAATCATATTTTGTTGTAGCAAGAACTCAGTAAACTCTAAAGGTTTATTGGTGATACAGGCAAGTTTAATGTTATTGGCCAACAATTGAACCAACAAATCCTTGGTTCCTGGGAACAGTTCACTATACTCACCAACACAATCTCGATATGCATTGGAAAAAAACTCAAAGCCAGTATTCAAATCCTTCTGTGTAGGCACAGAACCTGTGGCATATTTAATTGATCGTTCAACCAATTTCATAGTACCATTTCCAATCCATTGTTTTACATTTTCCAAACCTGGTTTGTCTATCTTTATTTCATCGGCCATTATATCAATTGCATAAGACAAATCTTTGGCTGAATCTATCAAGGTTCCATCTAAATCAAAGAAAACAGCTTTGTAGTTGTATATATCCATCAATTTGTTTTATAAAACCTAACAATTTTATATCTATTTTTACCAATTTCCTCAACTGATTTATTTGTAACATCTAATTTTTCTAATAACCAAAACTTCTTTTTACCCGAACTACTTGAACTAACTCGAAAAACAAACTGTAAGCCTCCAACAATATAAACCTCATCATTTTGATGAAGGTTCTTTAACTTAATAGTTTTCTTAATTATTTTTCCATTGTTATACTTATCTTCAATAATTTTTCTTTGTGCTGCCAACTCATCAGTAATTACTTTAGGATCAATATTTTTATCTTTTTTAATTAATGGTTTTTTTACCACTGGCTTTGCTACAACCCTCGATTGATTGGGTTTACTAACTTTAGGCTTGTTGGTATTTGGTTTAGATTTAGCCATAGTTGAGTTAGATCTTGATTTTTTGTAATCATCAAGTAAAAGCTTTTTATCAACAACATAGTAACTGGTTTCGTCATTTTTTCTTAGGCCTTTAGAGTCAAAAGGAATCTTACCGCTATATTTGTATTGAATAATATTGGACTTTAACATTCTATATACATAAGTTTTACCTTTTGTAATCACAATTTTATCATTCTTATTTATCTGACCTATTAAAATAGGACGCTTGGCAAAGACGACTTTGATTTTATCTTTTTTAACCGGCTTTACTTTTGCAGGATGATTTTTTTTCGGTTTTCTACTCGGCGGAGCTGTTTTTACCACTTTTTTTGGAGCTTTTGTTGTTTTTTTAGCAGTAACTTGAGGTTTTTTTACAGATGTTTCAAACTCTATTTTAGGGATTTCAAATTTTAGAATAGAATCATCGAGTTTCACTCCCTCACCAGACTTCATATCCAAATCAGACCTATCCATCTTTTCAATCAAATCTTTCTTATTAAACGTATCCGGCTCAGACTGTGCAAAAGCTTGGGCACAAGTAATAATCATGCTTATTGTAAGTATTATTTTCATATGATTTTCCTATTATTTTCCTATTCCACCTAGGGTTAATTTTAATGGGTCTAAATATTTCTCAAGTTCTTCCCTTGTTAAATCGGTATATTCTAAAGCCACATCAATCACAGCTCTGCCTTCTTTGTAAGCTGTTTTGGCAATTTTAGCACCCAAATCATAGCCTATAATAGCATTCAATGCTGTGACCAATATAGGATTTCTGTTTACTGAGTCAGATACATTCTTTTTATTTACTACAAAGTCTTTTATCGCAGAATCAGCCAACACAGTGACACTATTGGACATAATTTCAATGCTCTGAATAATATTCAAAGCAATCACAGGTAACATCACATTTAATTGAAAGTTACCAGTTGCTCCTGCAATCGTAATGGTTGCATCATTGCCTATTACCTGAGCGCAAACCATCGCCATAGCCTCAGGAATAACAGGGTTAACTTTGCCAGGCATTATACTACTGCCCGGTTGTAAAGATGGCAATGCGATCTCACCAATTCCTGCCAGTGGCCCTGAATTCATCCAACGTAAATCATTGGCCACTTTCATCATGGTTGAGGCCAAGGTTTTTAGTTGTCCTGACAGTTCAACCACGGAGTCTTGTGAACCTATGCCTTCAAACTTATTTTCCATGCTGTGAAAAGAGGTATTGGTCATTGCTGACAACTGTGCAGCAAATTTAACACCAAAATATTCATCGGCATTAATACCCGTTCCTACAGCTGTTCCACCTTGTGGCAAATAACTCAAACGATGAGTTGCTGCATCAATTCTTTGACTGTTTCTGAAAATTAAATCAGCCCATGTATTGAGTTCTTGACTGAAAGTTACGGGCATTGCATCCATCAAATGTGTTCTTCCTGTTTTAACAATTCCAGTTAGTTCTTCTGCTTTTATTCTACAAACATTTTCAATATGTTTAAGTGCCGGAAGTAATTTTTCACGAATATTTAATACCGCACTAACAGCGATACTGGTTGGAATGACATCATTGCTACTTTGCCCCATATTGACATGGTCATTGGGGTGGACTTTTAAATCATCAGTTGAAGCAATATGAGAAATCACCTCATTACAGTTCATGTTGGTACTGGTACCTGAACCTGTTTGAAATACATCAATAGGAAAATGTTCATCGTATTCGCCTGATTGTATTTTTTGTGCAGCTGCAATAATGGCATTGGCTAAATCTTCATCCAAATACCCCAATGAATGATTTACATTCGCAGCAGACTCTTTAACCAATCCCAAAGCCCGTATAAACTCTCTTGGCATGGTTAATCCACTTATTGGAAAGTTGTTTACTGCTCTTTGAGTTTGTGCGCCGTATAATGCATTTGCTGGGACTTCTAAGTCACCCATGCTGTCTTTCTCTATTCTATATTCTGTCATTTTCTTTTTTGCTACACCGTAGCTAAATCTCCTTTGTCTTGCAGCCATGATTTTCTATCTGCTGCACGTTTTTTTGAAAGCAACATATCCATCATTTGGTAAGTTTCACTTTCTTCATCAATATTCAATTGTATCAGTCTTCTGGTGTCAGGATCAATGGCACTTTCTTTTAGTTGTCCAGGGTTCATTTCACCCAAACCTTTAAACCTTGTAACACTCACCTTGCCTTTTAATTTTTCACGTTCGATTCTATCTAATATTTGATCCCGTTCAGAACCATCCAGAGCATAATATTTTTTCTTGCCAATATCTATTCTAAATAATGGTGGCATGGCAATAAAAATATGCCCTGCCCTGACCAGTGATTCAAAATGCTTTAAAAACAATGCACACAGCAATGTTGATATGTGTAAGCCATCCGAATCGGCATCAGCCAAAACGATTATTTTACCATATCTTAGTCCTGAAATATCAGTACTTGCAGGATCAACACCGAATGCCACAGCCATATCGTGTACTTCCTGTGATGCCATAACTTGCAAAGAGTCCACTTCCCATGTGTTAAGTATCTTTCCTCGAAGCGGCATAATCGCTTGAAATTCGCGGTTTCTGGCTTGTTTGGCAGAACCTCCAGCAGAATCTCCTTCAACTAAGAATATTTCACCCATCATGGGATCTTGACAACTACAGTCCGCCAATTTCCCTGGCAATGCAGGACCGGATGTTATCTTTTTACGGACTACTTTTTTAACTTGTTTTAACCTATTCTGTGCCTTTTCAATCGCCATATTGGCAATTAATTCACCCATTGCCACATTTTGTGACAACCACAATACAAAAGCATCCTTGACTGAATTTGCAACAATAGAAGCGATAGAGCGACTGGATAAGCGTTCTTTGGTTTGACCACTGAACTGTGGGTCTTTCATCTTCACAGACAAGATATAACTCACTCTGTCCCACACATCGTCTGGTGCGAGTTTTAAACCACGAGGCAACATGTTATGGGCTTCGGCAAAATCTCGTATAGAATCAGTTAACC
>JAJRQG010000012.1 GCA_024280395.1 Gammaproteobacteria bacterium
CATCCCATTCATTCAAACCGGTTCCTGTCCCATTATAAATTAGACCATTTTTGGCTTGAGCCAGCCACCAGTTTTGATTACCACCTTGGTGCATAAAAGAGTCATATGTTTCTGTAACGGGCAAGCCAATTTCAGCATAATCTGTTGCAGAGAATGCCGGCATTGACATCAATAGATATAGTACTAGATATTTGATGATATTAAAATTTCTCAGGGTTTTTAATATTGTACTATTTTTTGGACTGGCTAAATATCCTTTTCAAAAAAAAGCCCATAATTATTTCTATCATGGGCTTTAATTTAACTATAATATTGTGTTGAATTAGTCCATTAAGACTTATTCAAAACCATTCTTAAACATAGCATCAAATACACAACTGTTCTGAAAAATACAAGCCACCCATTCTGGATGATCGATAAATGGATTGCGGTTTGTTTGATAGGAAAAAACCACTTCATTGCGTTGTCGTTCTATGTCATCAACAGGGTCATCTATATGCCATTGTAATAAAGTACTGAGCTTACCCATGTATGCAGGAGATCCCGCGGTACCTTGAATCAAACTTACGTTGTCAGTTAAAATTAAATCCGGTTCAGTTGTACCAGTAGAGTCAACCTCTCCAAGTCCTTCGTAACGCACATCCATATAGAACATGGCTCTTGCAACATCGCCTTTTCTGAAATTCCAAGCTTCAAAAACTGTATTGTTTGTCCAGTTTGAATTACCAGGATAAGTACTACCAGTATTGCCACCTTCTGTTGCACCATCACCATCACCATCGTACTGAGTTGTTTGTAGTGATGCATTTGTACAGGTGTTATCTATACTGGGGTTGCAATTATCATAATATTTATTTCCACGACTTGAATTATACCCTGCATCTGACATCATTAAGTGATGTGCATCTGTTCTTGGTGCATTATTGGTTGGATTTGAGAATCCCAAAGATTTTGGCCATGTATGTTCACGATTATAAGATTGCTGCCCACCACCATTATAGGTGTAGGAAATATTTCTATAAACCATCCAGACTTTCTCAGCTACCATGTTATTTAAATCTACAGCTGTGTTGTGGTCTTCATCTGCAAAAGACAGTATATCCCATGTATCTGTTGTCCCACCAGAATAAGGGAAAGAGACATGACCTTTAATAATATCATGCAAAGTTGTTCTTAAAGTTATAGGGGTTGAAGGATCTGCATTAATATAATAAGGAAGGACAGGACAAGTATTGTTAATCGATCCTGCAGTTGGGGTTACTTGCATATAGGTTGAAGTATTCAACACTCCACCTGCTCCATTTGAACAACGTGCATTGGATTCAGTGGCAACGGCAGAATTTCCATCTTCGTTGACTTGAGGTTCTCCACCATTGAGTAAAGCCAATAACCCACCATCATCAGGTGTGCCCATGTGATAAACCATGGCATCGATAATTTCACCGACAAAATCCACATCATTGATGCTATCGCCATTGTTAAAATTGCTGATATTTTTAAAATAAATCGCCACAGCACTGGCATCATCATTGAGGTTGCCACCTAAGGCTAGGTCAGGTGTAAGGCCTGCGGAGTCACTGATTAAAAAATAACCATTGCCATCCATTGTATTTCCTGATAAATCAACAGTCCTATAAATTGTATCATCGCTGCCCTGATAGAAAACCAAAGTTACATCATTTAAACTGGCACCAATTGTGCCATACAATTCAATAAAATCAGCTGAGCCAATGGCATCTACTTCATTGATTATAATATTTGGAGCCACGGGAGGAGGAGGCGTACCTGCAGCATTAGGAGAAGGCATGCCTTCATAAAAGGTTAAATTCAAATTTTCAGAGGTTTCATCACTGCCATTGATTCCATTGCCGCCAGTTTGAGTTTCAATGCCTTCATTTAAGGATTCATCTCTTTGCCAAGTCATGCCAGCAGCATGAGCAATGGCAGAAATAACGGCTTGACTGCCAATTCCTATATCATTTTGATAAGTGCTGGTTAATGCGTCGCCATCAGGACCATCAATTGCAATACCTGTTTTGTCAATGGCTTCATTTTTATCTCCCCATAGGACATAATCTAGATCTTGTACAAGGTCAGTTATTCCATCCCATGAATAGAGAACAGCAACTTCACCACCTGATAATCCCCCTTGACCACCGATCGAACCTGCAACTGCTTCCAGCATATCAGGAATGGCATCAGGTGAAGCTGGTACCTCTTCATAAAGCTCATAAGTTGGATCTTCTCCATAAGTTGTATTGAAGTTGGTAGACCCATTTAAAGCTATAGTTTGATATTCACCGGGACTGATCATGGCTCCATTGGGAAATCGTGCATGGAAATCAGCAAAACCACCGCCACCACCGCCACCTAAAACAATTTGATAGTAATACGTTCCAGCACCACCTGCAAAGGTGGCATCGGTTAAATAAACATTGGTTAAATCAACCGTGGTCGCTCCACTGTTGTGAATTTCAATAAACTCACCGAGCGTTGGCGTAACAGCAATTTCGGTAATCAACAAGTCTGAAACATCGGATAATGCAATGTTAGACACTAAAAGTGTAACAATTGTAAAGGCAATAATTTTTTTCATAATAAACCTGGAAAATGATGGGGTGATTATATTACTCGAAATTTATGACAATTTCATTAAATTTATGGATTTGAATATTGCTAAAAAGAAAAAAGGCGTTATTAGCAATGTCCAATAACGCCCTTTGTGCTTTTAATTTAAGGTGTTTTTATGCTTGCGGAGTCATCAGCTTATTTGCAATTAATGCAAGTAGTCCAGCAATAGCTAGACCACCACCAAAATATGGCATAACAAAAGTTAAAGGAACTCCGACAGCTAAGAGCGCTAAACCCCACATACCCAAATCTGAATTTTGTGCATCACTGTCTGTATAATGAGTCAGTTTAGCCAATAAATTATCTAAACTAAATTTTCCTGCACCGCCAAATAACAGTGGCATCAACATAATGACATACAACAAAGGCAATTTATAATTTCCAGCACCATTGTTAGAAATAGAATAACCTTCCCACAGTTGACTTAAACTGCTATAACTTTCAGGCCAGTGTACTGCTGCTGTTGCAACAACGGTAATAATAATAAGTGAAACAGCCGCAAAACGAGTAAATAAACCAAATAATATCAGAAAAGCACCAAGCATTTCTCCCCACATTGCCATACTCCAACTAAAGTCAGCACTGATTGAATTAAAAGGAAATGGGAATGAATCATGAATTGATGCAAACCAGTTGCCTTCAGATCCACCATCATATTTCATTTTACCTGCTTCCCAAAACTCCCAAAAGATAATGAGCCTTAAAAATATTTGTGGAAGAAAAGTACCAGCAGCATTGAGTCGTGTGACTAGCGCCTGCCAAAATGTTTTACTGCTATTGACTATGTTCATTAAATGTTCTCTCGTGTTGTTTTATTGAATTAACTAATAAGACCCAAATTATAATAGGTCATTGCATTTATTTTAAACAAAAAAAAGACATCATAGTTGATGTCTTTTTTTATTCACTGAATTCAGTCTATGGACTAACCACATTTTTTCTCAGCTTTTTTGTCACCACATTTCTTGTCGGCTTTCTTATCGCCACATTTCTTGTCAGCTTTCTTGTCGCCACATTTCTTATCGGCTTTTTTATCGCCACATTTGCCTTCACCACATTTCTTTCCAGCTGCTTTCTTGTCACCGCATTTGCCTTCGCCACATTTCTTTCCAGCCGCTTTCTTGTCGCCGCATTTGCCTTCACCGCATTTTTTGCCAGCTGCTTTCTTGTCGCCACATTTACCTTCACCGCATTTTTTGCCAGCCGCTTTCTTGTCGCCACATTTACCTTCACCGCATTTTTTGCCAGCCGCTTTCTTGTCGCCACATTTCTTTTCAGCTTTCTTATCGCCGCATTTGCCTTCGCCACATTTCTTATCACCACCTTTTGTTGCATGAACAGAAGTATCGGCATCAACTTGTGCAAAAGGACTGTTTGATGCGTTGGCTGTAGAAACGAAGCTAAAAACAGCAAAAATTAATGCTGCAAAAGTTACAAATGTTAATCTAGATTGAGTTTTCATACGTTTTCCTCTCTTAAATATTTATAAAAAAAATAATATGTTAATATATTATTGAAAGCCATCATACCTTGTTTTATCTAAAATTATTCACAAAAGTTTAAAAATTTTAAACAAATTTAATATTCAACTTAGGAAACAAAGACCACAGTAATGAATTAATATTTCAGATTTAATCATTATTATTTAGCTATAATTAGTATTATCGCTAAAATATAGAGCACACTTAACATTTAAAAAATACTTATGTCAGCAATTCAACAAGCCCTTAGCATACTCGGCGAAAAGCTATCACTACCCATTGGGTTAATGAGCAAAGTGATGAATCAAATCATGGACGGCGATGCAACTCAAGCACAAATTGGTGCTTTATTGATGGCATCAAAGATTAATGGTGACACTGTCCAAACCATTACAGAAGCAGCCAAGGTGATGCGTGACCGAGCTTCAAAGGTTAAAGTAGAAGGCGATTTTGTTATTGATACCTGCGGTACGGGTGGAGATGGCATTGGTTTATTTAATGTTTCAACCGGAGCCGCCATTATCGCAGCAGCAGCAGGCTGCAATGTTGCAAAACACGGCAATCGTTCGGTTTCAAGCACTACTGGCTCAGCAGATGTTCTTGAAGCTGCTGGATTAAATTTAAATTTAACCGTTAAACAAATAGAAAATTGTATTGATCAATGTGGTATCGGTTTTTTGTTTGCACCAGCCCACCATGCTGCAACCCGTCATGCAGTTGCTCCCCGAAAAGAAATAGGTTTGCGAACATTCTTTAATCTTTTAGGTCCACTGACCAATCCTGCAGATGCACCCAATCAAATTATGGGTGTCTTTGCCAAAGATTGGATGCATAAAACAGCAGAAGTATTGAAAGAATTGGGATCACGGCATGTGATGGTGGTTTTTTCTGAAGATGGCATGGATGAAATTTCTATCTCTGCTCCTACGTTTGTTTGTGAACTTAAAGCCGGTAAAATTTCAGAATATACTATCCAACCTGAAGACTTTGGCGTTAAAACACAATCTTGTGAAAGTTTGATTGTCAAAAGTGCCGAAGAAAGCTTGGCTTTAATCAATCAAGCGTTCGCCACAGGAAAAGGAGTAGCTGCGGATATATTGGCACTCAATGCAGGTGCCGCAATTTATGTTTCAGGTAAAGTTAATAGCATGCAAGAAGGTGTTAAGTTAGCACAAGGTGTATTACAATCGGGTTTAGTAGAAAATAAATTTAAACAATTAATTGAGTTAACAAATGTCTGATATATTAACCAAAATCCTCAACACCAAACTTGAGGAAATTAAACTTGGCAACCAACAACAGTGTTTAGAAGATTTAATTGCATGTACGCAAGATTTGCCCGCTTGTCGAGATTTTTACCAAGCTATTCAAAATAAAATTGATGACAAACAAACAGCGGTTATTGCTGAGGTCAAAAAAGCCTCTCCATCAAAAGGATTAATAGCGAAAAACTTTGACCCTGTGGTTGCAGCCCAATCTTACGAAAAAGCAGGAGCTGCGTGTTTATCGGTATTAACCGACGAACAGTATTTCCAAGGACACAATGATTATTTAAAGCAAGCCCGTTCTGCAGTGAATATTCCTGTATTGAGAAAAGATTTCATCATAGGTGCTTGGCAAGTTTATCAATCACGTCAGCTGGGAGCTGATTGTATTTTATTGATCGTTGCTGCTTTGGCTGATCCTGCCTTGTATGAACTAACGGTATTGGCTCAGGATTTAGGCATGGAAGTTTTAATGGAAGTACACGATGAACAAGAATTACAACGGGCTTTAAACACCCCTGCTCGCTTGATCGGTATCAATAACCGAAATTTGCGAACATTTGTAACCGATTTAAATACGTCAGTGGTGTTATCCAAAGGAGTGCCCAATGATAGAATTGTTATCAGTGAAAGTGGTATTCACAGTTCCGACAACATCAAGATGCTACAAGATCAAGGCATACAAACTTTTCTAATTGGTGAAGCATTTATGCGAAAAGACAATCCTGGTGCTGAACTATCTAGGTTTCTAATGTGCTAAAACAAAGAATCGACACGTTTAGGCGGTTTATCAAAGAGGTCGGCAACCAATTTGTAGAAAACGAGACAGCACTGTCTGCATCCTCCTTGGCCTATACTACCCTGTTATCACTTGTTCCTTTCATGACTGTTTTGGTCACAATTTTTGCTGCCTTTCCCCAATTCGGAAATGTCAGCGATCAAATACAAGACTTTGTCTTTTCAAATTTTGTTCCTACTGCAGGTGAAGTGGTACAAGAATACATCAACGGTTTTGTTGATAAATCACGCAATCTGAAACTCAGCATGTCACTGTTCGTATTTGTTACTTCCATTATGATGATGTACACCATGGAAAAAGCCCTAAACCGCATCTGGGATTCCAAACCATCCGGCAATGTTATTAAAAAAATACTGGTTTATTGGACCGTACTAACCATGGGGCCACTATTGGTTGGCGGTGGATTGGCATTGACTTCATACATGTTTAGCTACTCTGGTCTGGCTGGCATTAAAATATATTTATTGAAATTTCTACCTGTCATTGCTTCAACGGTGGGCTTTTTCTTAATTTATTTAATTGTCCCCAATCGAAAAGTTAGTTGGAAATCAGCTTTAATTGGCGCATTGGTCGGAGCAATCTTATTTGAGATGGCAAAACGGGGATTTGCCTGGTACATCACTACTTTTCCAAGTTATCAGCGTGTTTATGGTACTTTAGCTACCATACCCATATTCTTATTCTGGGTGTACTTATCATGGAATATCATTTTATTAGGTGGCACTATTGCTGCCACTCTTGAAACCTCTCGTTGGAGAGGTCATGTTCAATCTTATAGTGGTAATCACAGATTTTTAGTGGTTATGGATGTTCTCTACCAATTGTGGCATGCGAGTAAAAAAGGCAAAACCATAACCTTACATGAAATTTTCAACAGACTAGAAAATGTACCTGACAATGAACTGCATGAACAGTTGGACTGGCTAGAGGAGAATAATATTATTCAAATCAACCAAGACGGAGACTATGTGTTGCTTCGAGACTTAGACAGCATCAGTATTGGTAAACTTTATACAATGGGCCGTTTCAGCTTGCCAATGAACACAACAAATAATTTTGATTTTTTTGAACCATTTATTAAAGAAATCTGGTCTAAGATATTTCCTAATATGAAACAATCGGTAAAAACCGTATTTAAACAACTAGAAAAAACAGAGAACAACAATGAAAATTAATATCATCTTAATACTACTGATAATTTTAAGCAGTTGTAGCCAAGAAAACCAAGAAAGCCAAAGCAGCACCGACTCGACTGAATCAACTCAAGACCAAATAAACAAACTTCAAATTGCAGAAGAAAAAGGGTTTGATTTCAGTTATCCTGACTTAGAAGGAAAGCAAGTAAAGTTATCAGACTATCGCGGTAAATGGGTTGTAGTAAACTTTTGGGCAACTTGGTGTCCACCTTGCCGCAAAGAAATACCTGATTTTGTTAAATTCAAATCCCTTTACAGTGATAAAATAGAAATTCTGGGCATCAACAATGAAGATGCTGACAATAGCGACATTCAAGATTTCGTTTTTGAATACGAAATCAATTATCCAGTGATGCGTGCTGATGTTTACAATCCCAGTGATTTTTCAAGAAAAAACACCATGGGATTACCAACAACTGTGATTTTCAACCCTCAAGGTATTGAAGTAGCAAAACGAGTCGGACCCATGCACTTTGATGATTTGGTTGATATCATCAAACCTAACTCTTGAATTTTATAGCTCAAAATATCAGTTGTTAACAATGTCAATGTTTATAGCTTATATTGACATTGTTCTAGGCTTTACCTGTTTTTTTAAATAAATTTATTTTTTTCAATTCAACGCTTGACACGCTAGTTGTTTACATATAGTCATTTTTGAGTTAAAGTATAATATCAATTATAAATCGGGGGATTAAAAATGAAAAAAATACTCACAGTATTATTTTGCTTAAGTATGTTACCAGCATTAAGTTTTGCTGAAGAAAAAAAACCAACTCTATTGGCAGATGTTTGGTCAATAACACCCAATTATGGGCAAGAGTCAGAATTTTACTCTGCTCTCAAAGAACACATTAAATTTCGCAAAGAGAAAAAAGACCCAAGAGAGTGGAATATCTACAACCAAGTTGTAGGCAATGATCTTAACACTTATGTGATAAGAGCTTGTTGCTTTGAATGGGAGGCACAAGATAGTTATATAGAATGGGGACAAAAGGAAGGCGTTAACCAACACTTTAATTCAACAGTTGGTCAATATGTTGCTCATGCTTCACATAACCTATCTATTTTGGACCAAAAAAACAGTTACTGGTCGGATGATGTCGATGCTAGCTATGTAGGAGTCACGAGCTATAAGTTGAAAAATGGTTCTAATAAAAAATTTGATAAAGCACTTGAATCAATTGTTGATATTTTAAAAGACAATAAGTGGCCAAGAAATTTTGCATTCTCATATCCTGTAACAGGTGAAACAAATCGCATGACTATCGCCACACCTTATAAAAACTATGCAGACATGGCGCCGCCAGAAGTCAGCATCTTTAAATTTGTTTCCGATCATCTGAAATCTGAAAAGAAAGCTCAAAAAATGTTCGATGATTTTTCATCAGGAATAGAATCTAGCAGTTACTACATTTATCAAGAAAATACATCTTTGTAATTCATGTCTTACCTAACCCCATAATTGGTCATCAGTTATGGGGTTTTCTAATATGTTCTTTATCCATCAGGACATATCATCCTATAAACAAGTCATTTTTTAAGCGCCTTTTCTTCTTCGGCAATTTTTTTCATAAAGAAACGGTAAAACCACACTGCCATTCCTATAATAAATAAAATAACACCCAAGCTCAAAATACCCACATAGCTATCAAAAACTCTAAAAAACAATTCCACAATATTTCTCTAATCAATTCCAATGATGTAATTTTACAATAGAAATACCGAATATAAATTGATGCTCATCAAGAATCAATAAATATCTCTTGTGCAGGTTCTCTTAAATTGTACCTAGATGCCATCGCATACCCATAAGCCCCTGAATTGGCAATTAGGAATATATCTCCTGCTTTGGTCATTGGTAATTTTCTATCGACGCCCAAAATATCACCAGTTTCACATATTGGACCAACAACAGTTGCTGTTATTTCAACCGCCTCATCCAATCGGGTAAGATTGACTATATTGTGCCATGAGCCATACAATGCAGGTCGGATCAAACTGTTCATTCCTGTTTCTAGGCCAATATATCCACTGTTGCCTTTGACCTTAGTTTGTGTCACTTTAGCCAGTAAAATTCCTGCATTGGCGACCAAGAAACGACCCGGCTCCATCCAAAACTGAATGTTAGAATATTTATTTTTAAAAGAGAGTATAATTTCATCCAGTTTTTGCATGTTTAACCCTTGCTCATGGGGATTTTCAGTGATTCCGTATCCACCACCCATATTGATGATCTCTACATCTTGAAAAATCGCAATTTGATCGGTCAAATACTGAATAATGCGTTGCCAGTTTTGGTGTTCTAAAATACCACTGCCCGCATGTGCATGTAAGCCTTTAACAATAATATCGTTGGCATCACAAAAAGCTTTCAAATCTTGTAACTCAGAATGGTGAATACCAAATTTAGATTGTTCGCCAGCAGTACGAACATATCGGTGATGCCCACTGCCATGACCGGGGTCTAATCTCACTAAAATACTTTGCCCTTTAAATACATCGGGATATTGTTCTAGAATAAATTTATTATCTATGGTTACATGAAAACCTTTAGCAAATGCCTCTTCGTATTCTTGAATTGCTGCAAAATTGGGAGTAAATAGTACATTGTCCTGTTTTAGATTATCAATTGTTTCTTCAATTCTTTTTATTTCACCTGGAGATACCGTTTCTAGCCCTACTCCTTGTTGGTATATGATTTTCAAAACATCTCTATTGGGATTGGACTTCATGGCAAAAAATATTTTATCAACACTCGTTAATGATTTTAATAAAACAATCTGCTGAATAATGGTCTTTTGATCATAAACATAACACGGCGACTGTGCCTGTGCCAACTCTAATAACTCATCGCGACTTGTTTGCCACCAGCTCTCAGGAATATGCTGCTTGTTTGTTTGTTTATTAATCAATTCTTCCCAAGTCGCTCCAAAACCATATTGGTTGGCATTTTCCGCAATCAAACCATCATGTAAGGCTATCAACAGCTTATCTGCTTGGTCTTCATCTACCACTATACTGGTGTTCAAATCGTTGGATGATTGTGAAGTTAAGTAAATGCGTTGTTCAGCAAAGTTAGAAATAATGGGAGCAATGACTCCCAATAATGCACGCATTCTATATCCCACCAAGGTTACCGCTGAACAATTTTTATAAATCGTCACATCACAAAAAACCATTAATGTATTTTTTAAATTTTCTAAAATCTCATCATTGATAATGTTATCAGTGGTATCAAGAGAAATGGTGACATTGGTTTGAGCTGTTACCACAATATCAACCGACAAGCCCAGTTTTTCGAAAACAGTAAAGATTTTTCCCATAAAACCAGCTTGGTGCCACATATTCATAGAGTCCATCGAAACCAAAGTGATTTTGTGCCTAACATTGATTGCCCGAACACGTGGGCTGGTGGATTCATAGCCCTTTTGTATGACAGTACCCGTGGCTTCCATATCTTTAGAGTTGTAAATATGTAAAGGAATATTATTTTGTTCCGCTGGCAATATACAGCGCGGATGCAGTACTTTTCCACCACTGGCAGCAATTTCACGGGCCTCTTCATAACCAATTTTTTCAATCAATCTGGCCGTTGGAACCACATGCGGGTTAGCACTAAATATCCCATGCACATCTGTCCAAATTTCTATTCTTTTGGCATTTAATGCCACGGCCAAATACGCAGCCGAGGTATCAGATCCTCCACGACCCAAAACGATGGTATTACCATCAGAATCCGATGCAATAAAACCTGGCATAATGGCGCAATCTTGGTTTAATGTTGCAGATTTGATGCTGCATTTTGCTGATAATATTCTACTTTCTTGTGAACGATCATCATCAGCGCGACTAATAAAGATTTCCTTGGGGTTAAGTTGCTCAACCTTCAAATATTGCGATAAAAATGCAAAAGCAACATTGTTAGTCATGGTTTCACCAAAACTTAAAATTTTGGCAACGTCATAAGCTGACAATATTTTTCGTTCAGAAAATGAAAGCAATTGTTCAATTGTGCTTTCATTATCAAAGGAAATTTTCAGTTCATTACTTAATGCTTGAATAGAATCATTGATTTCCTTAACCAGAGTTTTATCTTGAGTAGCTGCAAACATTTCAAGTAAATTGGTTATGCCTGATTTGGCAGAATGAACAATGACCACTGAAAACCCTTGGTTTAAACGCAGGTTTACAATCGTAAGGATTTGTTTCCAGCGTTCAAGATTTGATACACTGGTACCGCCAAATTTTAAAATAACTATAGGTTTAATATCGCTCATACTATTCCAAAAATATTGTTTCTTTTAATGATTTTTTGAATGTATAATCAGTAAACGACTTATGCAAGACAATTAAAACAATTATGAAGAATGAAACCATAAACAACACAAAACTCAATTGGCAACAGGTCAGATGGAACTGTGATGTCAAAGAATTGACATTTCAAACCACCCAAGATGTTCAACCAGTAACCGACATTATTGGGCAGGATGAAGCCCTAGAAGCATTGGAATATTCGATTGAAAGTCGTGCCTTTGGACAAAATGCCTATATTAGAGGGCTAAATGGTACGGGTAGATTAACCATGATTTGTAATTTTCTGCATAAAAGAAAACATCAAATGTATACCAAACATGACCAATGTTATGTGGCCAATTTTTTACAACCAGACCGGCCCAGACTCATCACTTTAAAAGCAGGAGAAGCCATCTATTTCAAACGCTGGATGAAAAAATTTTCGGATTATGTCACCAAAGATTTAAACAACCAATTAGAGTCTGACTCTGTAAAAAATAAAAAAGCTTTAATTGAAGAAAAAACCCAAGAATCTGTTAAAACTTTATCCAAACCTTTTGAAAAAGAACTGGCAGATAATCAATTGATTCTAGTCAATTATAAAACCGACAACGGTATGCAAGCCGTTATTTCACCATTGATAGACGACAAACCCGTCAACCCGGAACAATGGCAAGAGTTGATAAACGAAGAAAAAATTAACGAAGAAAAACAACAACAAGTCCAAGATGACATAGTTAAGTTTAATAACAAATTACAAGATATGATGAAACAAATCAATCATATTAAAGCCCAACAAACCGAGGAAACTCAGGAACTCATTGAAAAAAAGGCCCGACAGTTACTCCATGCACAATCTGCAGCCATCCTAAAAAGATTTCACACCGATGGCGTACAAGAATATTTAAATGATGTCGCTGAAGATGTGATTGAGCAGTTTTTCTATTCACAAAAAGAACAATTTTACCCGCACCTTAGGTACAACGTTAACATCTTGGTTTCTCATAAGAAAAATACCGATTGCCCGATTATTGTTGAACGCGTACCAACACTGGCGAAATTGTTAGGGACAATTGAATCTAAGTGGGGAGAAAAAGGTCCTGAATTATCTGATCACATGAGTATCACTGCTGGTACATTACTGCGGGCAGATGGAGGTTTCTTGATTCTTGATGCCAGGGAAATTATATCAGAAACAGGCGCGTGGAAAATCTTAACCCGCACCCTAAAAAATAGATTATTAGAAATAGTGCCTGCCGAAATGGCCTGGCCTTTCTCACAACCCACTCTTAAACCAGAACCGATACCCGTGAATGTTAGGGTAATTTTATTGGGAGATGCGAACACATATTATATGTTGGACAATCATGATCCTGATTTTCCAGAATTGTTCAAAGTTTTAGTTGATTTCGATACAGAAATTGCACGAACAGAAAAAAATTATCACAATTATGCAGCAGTTCTTTCTCGATTGGTCGCTGATGAGGACTTATTACACTTTGATAAAACAGGAGTTGCTGCATTAATCGAGCATGGCGCAAGAATATGCGCCCGCAAAGACAAATTAACAACCAACTTTCCACGGGTCGCTGATTTGGCCCGTGAAGGACACTACTTGGCAAATAAAGCCAAAGCAAAAACAATCACTGGACAACACGTCAACGATGCCATCATGCGAACCAAATCTCGTGGTGGCTTACCTTCAAAGAAATTCCAAGAAATGCTATCCAACGGAACAATTAACGTATTCACAAACGGTGAACAAATCGGTGAAATCAATGGGTTAGCAGTTATTCATGCAGGCCCTGTGGTTTATGGCTTTCCTTCTCGCATCACGGCAACAGTTGCGCCAGGGCGAGCAGGTGTAATCAATATTGAAGGAAGGGCCGATATGTCTGGTTCCATTCACACCAAAGGATTTGCTATTTTGGGTGGATTATTGAGACACGTACTGCCAACCAATCATCCTCTAACCTTTAGTGCTTCCATTGCTTTTGAGCAATCTTATGGTGGCATTGACGGTGATTCAGCATCAGGTGCAGAGTTTTGTTGCCTAATCTCAGCCATGACCAATATTCCTATCAGTCAAGAATACGCCATGACAGGAGCAATTGACCAACACGGTCGTTTACAAGCCATTGGTGGCGTTAATGAAAAAATTGAAGGATTCTTCGATACCTGCAAAGCCCAAGGTTTTACTGGCACCCAAGGGGTGATAATCCCAGAATCCAATGCTGGAGATCTAATGTTGCGAGCCGATGTGCAACAAGCCGTAAAAGTTGGACAGTTCTCCGTACACGCAGTTAGTCAAGTCGCCCAAGCCCTAGAAATCTTGTGTAAACAACCTACGGGAATACTTATCAATGGCGAATACCCAGAAAACAGTATACTATTCAAAGCCATGGAAAAATCGAACTTATTTTGGAAAAATACAAACGGCAAGAGTGAGTAGAAAATGACAACATCATCAGTAAAATATCAAGGCCAATTAAGAACCTCAATGGTTCACCTTCAATCCAATAGCGAAGTAATCACCGACGCGCCAGTAGATAACCATGGCAAAGGTGAAGCCTTTTCGCCTACAGACCTAGTGGCAACAGCTTTGTCGAGTTGCATGATGACGATTATGGGGATAAAAGCCAATGATTTGGGGGTTGATATTGCGGGTACTTCTGCAACTATCAAAAAGCACATGAGTGTAACTCCAAGACGCATCAGTGAAATTGAAATGGTGATTACACTCAATCAAAACTTTGATAGCAGAACCAAGAAACTATTAGAAGCTGCTGCCCTAACCTGCCCTGTGGCTCAAAGTTTACACCCAAAAACCAAACAGGTAGTAGAATTTATATATCCAAAAGAATAATTTATTTGTCCTAAATTTTTAAGAATATTGTATGTAGTTGTATGTTTACACAATTCGAGACTAAAAATGCCCCTATATTACAAAAAACATCTATTATTCCTTTTGATTATCGTAAGTGCAAATAAATCCTATGGAGAAGTCAATGCCTTCCCTACAATACTGGCTGTGCAAAAACCCGTTCTTCACTTAAGCTTTGATGATGGAACAGGTTCTGATTTGGCATTAGATACATCGGTTAATATGAATGATGGCACATTAACAAATATGGATTCAGCTACTGACTGGGTAATCGGTGTTGCAGGAATGGCCATTGATACAGATGGTGCAAATGATTATGTGAGTGTTGCAGATGATACCAGTTTAGATTTTGGTACAAGTGATTTTACAGTATCTTATTGGTTTTATAAATATTCGACTACCAGCTCATATAGCTATGGTGTAAACAAATGGTCAACCGGAGCAAATCCCGGTAACAATGAATGGACCTTAAGCCCAGCAACTGGATTTCCTCAGGTGCACAAAGCCGCTTTTGTAATTGAAATTGGTTCTACGGCTTATGGTATTGGCGATCCAAACACCTTCACACTGAATGCTTGGCACCATTTGGTAGGTGTTCGTCAAGCCGAAAAAATTTCTTTGTACGTTGATGGTGTATTGGTAAACACCAGAAACGATATTCCTGTCAATGCTTCTATCAATAATGTTGGCAGGGAGTTAAGGATTGGCCAGAATCAAAATACATCTGCTTTATTCCCAATGGCTGGCATGTTTGATGATCTGCAAATTTACCGATTGGCCGCAACTGATGGTGATGTAACAATTGGAAATAACGCCACCGGAGACATTGCAATTCTGTTTAATAATCCTGGCATGGAATTGCCTTTTGAAGAAGCTATATTCAAAAATAGTTTTGAAAATTAAATGGTATTCATTTATCCAAAAGAATAACATTTGTCGAAAAAACATCCAAATCATCGGCAAAAATGACGGTTCCTGAATAATTTTTCTTTATTTCATCTAAAGTCTGCTGTTCTTTGCCCAAAGTTCGGTTCATTCGATGTGACAGTATCAATTTTTTTGTGTTGATATGTTTGGCAATTTCACCAATCTGTGTGGGTGTCATGTGCAGTGATTTGGCTACACGACCCGCATTTTCTGGTACTGCATTGTGAGCCACAAATAAGTCTGTATTTTTCAGTTCAAGGTTCTCAAACCCTTGGCCATTTGTATCACCACTAAAAACAAGGGTTTCTCCACAAGATTGAATAATATAGGCAAACGCAGGTATTGGACCATGTTTTACTTTGTGAGCAAATATAGTCAGGCCATCTTTTTTGAATATCATTTGTGTCTTTTCAACATTTTTGATGTTATTAGAAACCAATTTATAATCACTGTTTTGTTCTACATCTACCATATCAGATAAATACTTGAATGCTCCTTTGTTTTTATCAAATAATGCGGCAACAAATTCTGTCATCGAGGGCATTGTTTCATTGCCATAAGGCCCAAAAACAGGCAGATTTGAGTTTCTATCACCAAACCATGAGGCTTTCACCAATGCAGATAAATCATTGCTATGATCAGCATGAAAGTGAGTGAATAAGATGACTTCCAAATCTTCCCAATGGGCATTTGATTGTCCATAACGCAAAGCTGATCCTCCACCAGCATCAATCAGAACAATTGCCTTATCGTTTTGCCAAACCAAATAAGCTGAAGAGGCTCGATCGGTGGTTAATTCAGGACCACCCGACCCCAAAACTTGCACTTTCAAATGTTGATTTTCGCACAACTCAATGGTTTCGTGGGCCAAACAAACAGACAGATTAATCCCTAGCAATAATATTACAATAAAAATACTTTGCTTCATGCTTTATCAAGCATCACAATAGATCGATCTTGCAGTCCTTTGACCAAATCTTTCGGCATTTTATCAACCACCTTTAAACCCCTAGCATTTACAAACAAAAACATACCAGTTTTCGGGCTTGCCCATGATAATTGCGCTTTTACTGAATTTTTATAGCTCCGTTTAAACTCAAACCAAGTTCCTATAGAGATTTGATTGATGAAGTTTTTGTCTTTTTTATTCAAACCAATCAAAGTGTATTCTTTATGTTGTTCAGTTTGTTCAGTTTGTTCTTGGACCGTTTGAATATCTCTATCAGTAACTTTAGAATAAATTCTGGTCATCGCTTCATCAGCCTGAGGTTGACCATCTGATGAATCAATTTCTGTAACCTTATCAAGTTGCTCAGGTGTGCTTCTAAGCTGGTGAGCCACAATTAAACATTGTTTAAATTCATCAACTTTATTCTCAAGACCTTCTCCATTATATGCTACCAACTTTAATCCTTCTGCATACTCCAAACACAACTTTTCTATCCTTTTTTTAATAATGACTTCGTATTGCTCTGACTGAATGGTTTCAATTAACTCGTCGATAAAGTTGATCTTAACCAGGTATTCGTCAGATGTATCTGAATGTCTTACCAAGAGTAAGACCAATAGATTTTTCCAAGCACCCAATAACATATTTTTAATCAAAGCAGGGAGTTCAACATTATTAACTTTATGGGCCAATAATGCCTCAACAGTCTTCATTGCATTAACTATCCGATCCCTTCCTTTTAATTTGTTTTCTACCCTGCTCTGTTCTAATTTAAATTCATTTTTTTGCTTATCAATAAATACTTTGTATGTTGCTAACTGCTTGGCAAAAAAGACCTGATCCAATTTATCTCGTTCTACAATATTGGCTATCACTTTATCTACCTTATTGATAAAAACATTGTCCTTATCTTTCTGTTTACTCCAACCAACAGATGCTTTGGTAATTAATACCAAAATCAATTGAGCAGGATGTAGCTTATTTGTCAACAAAGTTTTATCAGTCAATGCAGCCTTTATATAAGGAATGTGTAACTTAGTTAGCAGCATTTTAATATCTGCAGGAATATTTCTATCACCTGATACCAACTGGAACATCATAGTAATAAGGTTAATTGCATCCTTATCAGGTTGACTAAGACCCTGATTTTTATTTTTAAATCGGGCCCGTTTAAATTGAATCAATAATGCATTCTTTATATCTATGGGTGAAATTTCAATTGGGTCTTTACCAGAGAGGTCTTTAATCATCTTTATTTGCAAATTAAGCAATACATCACAAATGGAATCGTAATTGATGAAGCTATTCTGATTCTTAGATTTAACTTTATTTTTATTTGGAATTGACTCTTTTAACTTAACCTTTTTTATGCCTTTTTTAAGTTTTTCAATCATCATCTGATTGTTAATGCCCGGCAAAATTCCATTGTCATGCAGATATTTATTGGTATCTTGGTAAACATCAACGAGCTTATCTAAAACGCTACTTTCAAATAGTTGATACAAAACCAACTTAATTTCCAAATCTAAATGTAACAATCTTATGCTTTTAGCAAAAGCAGAAACCAAAACGTGGGGACAAATAGGAATGTGATGTGATTCTATTGGGCTTGCATTCAATACAGCAAATCTGGGCATAAAAGCAACCAAATCTTCTTTGTAAGTCTCATCAAATTTTTCTATTAGAGCATTTTGTACTAATTTTTCTTCAATATCACTTTTGTCAACTGATGCAGTGATAGCTTTTATTTTTTTTACTTCTCCAGTTATTTTTGCCTCAAAGTAATTAAAATTCCTTTCTTCAAACAACTTAAATGTATTTTTCAAAGTACTTAAAAAAGAAGTCAGCACATTAAATTTATGAACTCTAATTGATTTCAACGACTCGAAATAGCTTTTTTGTTTGGTATGGTTGCCAGCTTTTTCAGCCATTTCGAACAAATGAGAATCTACTTGAGAAAAGTAGATGACCATAATGTCTTTCATACTTTTCCCAAACACAGTTTGAATATGATTCAATAATTTATCTGAACCCTGGAATGGTTTTAAATTCGCTTCTACGTTTTTGTTGTTATTTTTATCTGTCATATTGTCAATTTATGCGCTATCTATGTTCAAAACAAGCAATATAAAATGGTTGAATTGAAGACACACCAACCAAAATGTTATTATTTCGTGATAAATAAAGTTACACTTAATATACAATGAAAACATGATAATATCGGGAAATCAACATTAAAAGTAAAATATTAATTATTGAAGATGAATTTGACATAGCAAAGCTCGTTAAATTGCACTTATCTGAAATTTGTGACAAAGTTGAGATAGCAAGTGATGGCCTTAAAGGGTTACAAATGGCGCTCGATCGCCAATGGAATGCTATTGTATTGGATCTTCGCCTCCCTGGCATGAGCGGCCTGGATATTTGTAAACAACTCCGAGCAAAAGGAAAATACACACCCATATTGATGCTCACTGCAAAATCAACCGAATTGGATCGAGTGCTTGGATTGGAAATTGGTGCAGATGATTACCTAACAAAACCCTTTAGTGTTTTAGAATTGGTTGCACGAGTTAAAGCGTTACTAAGGCGTTTTGATGCATCTTCTGGATACAGTTCAGGAAATAAAAACAACACTTTGACTTTTAAGAACCTGACAATCATAACCGATGAACGTCGAGTGATTTTCAAAGACAAAGAAATTGAGTTAACCGCCAAGGAATTTGATTTGTTGCATTTCTTCGCCTCAAACCCAGGTAAAGCCTATAAACGTTCACAGTTATTAGATCAAGTGTGGGGTTACGGACATGACGGCTATGAGCACACGGTGAATTCTCACATGAATCGACTAAGAAACAAAATAGAACCAGACCCAGATAACATACAGTACATAAAAACCATCTGGGGCGTTGGGTACAAATTTATAGCGGAGCCTGTTGAATAAAATGAAATCATTAAACCAAAAACTCTCTTTGTTGTTGTTAAGCCTGTTCATTATAGTTGGTATTCTTTTGGGAATGATAACCCGTTATTCAACCGTACAGTACAATTTAGAAATCACCCAAAGACTCAATGGTTCTATTGCCATGTATGTTGCCAATGAAGAACCCTTAATTATCGATGGCCAATTCAATGAAAAGGCATTAAAAAGACTTGCTCAACAAGCCATGATAATCAACCCCACAGTTGAAGTGTATTTACTCAATTCGAACGGCGAAGTTTTAAGTCATAACTTGCCACCTCAAAGCGTCCAATTGAACAAAGTTCCTCTTGGTCCAATTAACCAATTTCTAAAACAGAACTCTAAACGTCCTATTCTAAATAGCGATCCACGCAGCCCAGCAAACGATAAGACTTTTTCAGTGTCTAAAATCATAAATAATGGTATTGAAGAAGGGTATGTTTATGTTATTCTTGGTGGTAAAAAATACGAAGAAATAACCAGCAATATCAGTAAGAATTATATCTTACAACTCACATTTTATGCCATCTTGGCTGTCATCATCATGGCCTTTTTGATCGGTAGTTTAATGCTGACAAAATTAACCCGTCCCTTAAAAACACTAAGAGACAAAGTAGTGCAATTTCAAAAAACATCCAAAGAAAGTGATAAAAACTACGATGGAGATGAGATTCAACAGCTAAACAGCGCTTTTACCGACATGTCCAATCGAATAGACAACCAATTGCTACAAATTAAAAATGCCGATCAAGCCAGAAGGGATTTAATCACCAATGTATCGCATGATTTACGTACGCCTTTATCTTCCATGCAAGGATATTTGGATACCCTATTGATAAAACAAGAAAGCATGAGCAAGGAATCAACTCAAGAGTACATATCCATTGCTCGAAAACATTGTGGAAGATTGGGCATCATGATTAATGATTTATTTGAACTATCCAAATTAGATTCGAATATCATAAAACCCAATCTAGATAACTTTTCCATGGCAGAATTAATACAAGATGTAAGTATAGAGTTTTCACATCTTGCCGAGCAAAAAGGATTAGAGCTCAAGATGAAGCTACTTGAAGGCAATACCAATGTAAGGGCCGATATTGGCTTGATGCAACGGGTGCTTGAAAACTTGATTAGCAATGCCATTAAACACACCAGTGAAAATGGTGAAATAATAATTAAGCTAGAAAATTCAAACGATGGATTTAATATTATTATCCAAGACACAGGTCGCGGTATCAGCGAACATGAGTTACCCAATATATTTAATCGCCTCTATCGTGCAGAGAATACTTCAAACGAATCATCCAACTCTTCTGGGTTGGGGTTGGCAATCGTTAAAAAAATTCTGGATATTCATCATTCTACCATCAAAGTCACTAGTCAATTGAATCAGGGGACTCAGTTCTCTTTTTATCTGCCTTTTGCAAGATAAAAAGATACAGTGGTTTTCTTTGTTAGAAAATCGTGACTTTTTCGGGATATTGGCGTGATTTTTATTATTTAAAATAGCCTCACATTAAAAAATGAGGTACACCATGAAAATCTTTAAGAATATAATATTGGCAGCTGCAATAGCTTCCGCTTCGGCATTACATGCCACAGAAATAAAAGTAAAAGTAGAAGTATTAACCTCAACTGGAGGCGTTTTTTTAACACCTTTATGGGTTGGTTTCCACGATGGAAGTTTTGACAGTTATGATCTAGGATCACCAGCTTCTGCAGGAATTGAAAGGATTGCAGAAGATGGAGATGCCAGCGAATTAAGTGCCTTATTCCAATCAACCACAAGCAACTCACAAGATGCAGTGATATTAAATCCTGAAGGTTTTTCTGGAGCACCTGTGTTTGAACCAGGAAGCTCATCAACCATGGTTTTTGATTTAGATGAAAACAACCAAAAATATTTGAGCTATGCCAATATGGTTATTCCTTCTAATGATGCATTTGTTGGCAACGATGATCCGATGGCTCATCAATTATTCGATGAAGATGGAAAATTTGTTGGCCCTTTTACTTTCACGGTTTATGGCTCTCAAGTTAGAGATGCTGGAACAGAAGAAAATACAGAATCTGATGCTGCCTTTTTGAATCAATCTGCTGGAAACACTGGGAACATGACATCTGACAACATCTCATCCCATCTTGGCTTCAATGGATCCATGGGCAATCCTGATGCTACTCCTATGAATATCTTAGGTGGCACAGTTGCTTCAGGCGACATGATTGATTCAACAATGGGAGATTTTACCACTTCAAATTATGCCATCATGCGCATAACGGTTTCTCAAAACAGCACACCTATCCGCGTGTCCATTAAAAATAGCGCCATGACTGATGGAACATTTTTAACTCCTTTTTGGGTGGCTTTTCATGATGGCCAATTTGACACCTATGATGTTGGCACACAAGCTAGCGCAGGAGTAGAGCAGATTGCTGAAGATGGCAACAGCACTACATTGTCAACCGAGTTCGCTGAATTCGGCAATGGTTTTGATACAGTAATCACCAACCCTGAAGGATTCGCAGGCGCTCCTTTGTTCGACCCAGGCTTGTCTACCATGCAAGTATTTGACCTTGATCCAACAGTTAACAAATACTTCTCATATGCTTCTATGGTATTGCCCTCAAATGATGCATTTATAGCCAATGGTGATCCAAAACGTCACCAAATTTTTGATGACGAAGGCAACTTTACAGGTGCTCAATCATTCAAAATTTATGGTTCTCAAGTCAAAGATGCTGGAACCGAAGAGAACAACGAATCAGATGCTGCATTCTTCAATCAGTCTGCAGGCAATACCGGCGTAACAACAGCTGACAACATTTCCACTCATGTTGGATACAATGGCTCGGTAGGCAATCCAAATGGTTCACCGCAAAATTTCTTAGGAGGCACCAACCCTGCTGGTTTACTATTTGATGAAACGGCTGCAGATTTCAGTATTGAAGGGTCTCAAATCGCGGAGATCGCCATTTCAAGACTAATTGATGGTTCATTTAGTGGCACTTGGTATGACCCTAACCGTTCTGGTGAAGGCTTGGTAATAGAAGTGACCAATGATGCCAATTCAACTGAAGCCAGAGCTGTTGTATCATGGTACACCTATAGCGCTGACAATACCGCTACTCAAAGCTGGGTGATTGGAAATGGTCCAGTTGTTGGCGATACAATCTTAGCGGACATGACCATAACAAATGGTACAAGTTTTGGTACGGACTTCAATACTGATGATGTTATTAGAACACCTTGGGGGCAAGTGAGTATAAAATTCACTGACTGCAACAGTGCGGTACTAACATTTGATTCACTTGATAGCAATTTTGGTAACGGAAGCTATCAGTTACAAAGACTAACCACGGGACCTGTTGACTATAAAGGTGCTTGTCAGTTATAGTTTGACAAAACCCTTCAACAAGATTAAAGCCATCAAAGATACTTTGATGGCTTTATTGGCATAGAGGCAGCTAAAATACTTTTTAAGTCTGCCAATAACAATACCAGTAGAGTAATAGCTATTTATTCTACTGCCATACTCATAATGGTTTCAATATCTTGTATTTGAAACCAGTATTTACTGCCATCACTTTTTTTTATTTGCACCCAACAATCCTCAATATCGGTGATTTCATAGACATACATTTTTGATTCAGATCTAAACTTAATCCAGTATTTTTCATCATCATCTATGCCAGGGGGCATTTCACACAATGGTTCTGCCACTGCATTGAAAGAAAAAGCACCCAATACAAAACTTAAAATAAGCCTAATTTTTTTCATGATATTCTCCTAGAATTTTATTTTTTCATCATTTGTAAAATATCCGCATGATGATTACGGCTGTAGATAGTTTTCATCCAAAGGTCTTATATATTGAAATTTCACCACAATACAACATCAGATAAACACTGTTCTTGTTCCTGCACCTCATACCACAAACCATCACTCCAAACTTGCACACCATCAAGGTAATCAAGCAACCGGCTTTGCATGATTTCAAATACGCCATCCAGTTGACGCAGGTATATTTTGACATTGACTTTCTTATTGCTATCAACACCTTTGGCAATCAGTTTGGGGGGTTCATCTTCGGGCAACAATTCCACATCTGAAAAATCAATAGCAAATTGTGCTTCGGTAGTTTTAAATACCACCACCGATGATTCAAAACCGTTACTGAAAATATCGCACATCATTCCTCCATCTGTGATTGTCCAGTTGTAGTTGGCAATAATACTGGCTCTGGCAGCTTGTGCTATTGTACTGCAGTATTGACTGTTACCAGCGTCAAAAGACACATTACTTTTAAGGTTTTGATCAGCAAAACCGATTAACATCTGATCATAACTAGACGTTGGTAGAGTTATTCCAGCAAACATGCCATCCATGAAGGTTACATTTGAAATATCCCAGCTACTGGTATCGGGATTGGTTGATGTGGCGCCACTAAACATTTCACGCATGTCAGTTACAGAGGATGTGTTTCAGTTGCTGGTATCTGGGTTTGCCGATGTAGCAGCTTTAAACATTCTCCACATACTTTTTACTGATGATGTATCCCAATTGCTGGTATCTGGATTGGCCAATATAGCAACATAAAACATATAACTCATACTTACAACCGACGATGTATCCCAATTACTGGTATCTGGATTGGCGGATGTAGCCCTATAAAACATATAGTTCATATCTCTTACATTTGAAAAATCAGGGGTATCGGTAGCTGTTATGTTCAAGTTTTCTGCCAAGAAAAATGCACGATTCATAACTCGCCACCTCAGAGTTCCCCATTGCTCTACAGTCAATATTTTTTTAGCAACTGAGCTAATACCAAGATTGGAATAAAAACCAGGAAAACCATCCCCTGTACCAGTATTGTCTTTTATTCTTATGGTATATACCCCAGGAACAGGATAATTGCAGGTAAAGTCATCTGTTCTAGCAGTTGCTTCATCGATTCCATCATTATCGCAATCAACATTGTAATTATAACTCGCACCTGCAGTTACAGGTTGCTTATAGATTGTAAATTGACGAACTGTTCCAGCTCCCGGATTGTCTGTTTTTACAGTAATTACAAAATCATCAGTAGGGGCTGCATGGATGATAGATGTGACACATAATAAAACAACAATAATACTTTTCATGGTTTGCTCCTAAAATACTTCAATCAGCACCACTCTGCCAATAACAGATTTATCTTGTATTGTATGTTTTTAAATATTTGATTTCTGAGAAAGTTATGAGCAAAGTATGAGGAATTTATGAGATTCATCTGATTTTTTTCATTAACATTCAAATACAGACATGTTTCTGATAACTATTCGATGGTATTTTAACCACCAATAAGGTAACATTTCATTTCTAAGAACCTACATAAAAAAATCACTTATGCTCTACCAAATAGAAAATGCTAATTACGATGATGTGAATGGGGTTATGGTAAAAAAGGGCAAAGAATACAAACTAACCAAAACCCAAAAGAATCTACTCAATTATTTAATTAAAAACCCATGTACCATTCTATCCAAACAAACACTGATGGAAGAAGTTTGGAACCGAGTAGTTACCGAAAATTCTGTCGATCAAATTATTTCCTATTTACGCAATTATTTGGAAGAAAACCCAGCAAAGCCCACCATTATTGTGACCCACTTTGGCAAAGGAATCAGCTTTGAGACACTGGCAGTAAAAATCAAGAAAGACTCAGGACAAACTAAAAAAAATAGTAATAACCTTTTGTGGTTAACCCTACTTATCACTTTGACTTTATTTTTTGTATATTGGATAAATAAGACCAACAACAATCCAGACACCGATATTTCTTCACAAGCGGCTCTAAGCAATAAGAAAATGCTCATTCTGCCCATAACTTTCAGTGATAAAAATATTGACTCTGTGGCGCAAATCGGAATTCGCAGCTTGATGAAAACTACTTTTAACAATCTTGACTCAGAAGGACAATTGCTATTTGACAACACCAGTTTATCAGCCCAACAAGCGATAGAAAAACACTGGAGACTTGAAGATGACTTACTTGTTATTCGTTCAAACATCATAAAGAATGGTGAGATTTATGAGTCAATTATTGAGCTAAATGATGGCATCAATACATACAAACCAATTCTCTTATCCGCCAATAACATTAACGATCTGGTCAATAATCAGATTGCCTATATTGCAGATTTTAGCCAGTCAATGACAGAAGACAAGGACATCAATCTTCCAGATTTTACCAGTAATGATAAATATATTTTGGCATTGGGCTATAAAAAACTGGGCAACCTAGAAAAAGCCCAAAAGTTAATTAAAGAAATTCTTTATGAAGATGAAGAAAATCACCCAGTACGATTAAGTTTGGCAGAAATCCTCTATACAGAAAATGCCTACGATGAAAGCCTATCACAACTTAACACATTAAAAGCTACTGATGCTTATCAAACCATGGCTGCCGAGATTGAATTGGGTATTGCTAAAGTTAACTATTCTAAAAAACTATTCGATCAAGGTATTGACGACTTAACCCTTTTTCAAGCCAAGCATAGCAATATAAGCGATATTAAAATTGCCAAAATCCAACTACAATTGGCAGATGCACATTTGGCATTGAGTCACCTTAAAACTGCCATGAAATTTTACAAACAATCAATAGCCAAAGTTGATGCCTTGTTAAATTCTTTTATTTTTGCTCAAAGTTACTTTGGTCAAGCCGAAATCTTATTGAAATCGTCACTAGATAGCAACGTATTTGAGCTGTACAAAAAAGCCTATGAAAATGCACTGTTGGCTCAAGATATTCCTTTTCAGATTAAAGCTTTAAACAGGATGTCATTTATTTCCATGAACAATTATGAGTGGGAAAAAGCCATCAACCTAACTAAACAGGTCATTGCTTTACACGAAATGGGCAATGACAAAAACAATTTGGGCATAAGTTTGGGGACGTTGGTTGCAATTTTGAACCTTAGGGGAGAATTCACCCAAGCACAAGAGGTCAATGAACGTTTAGGAAAGATTGCCGCAGAAATAAATTCTGAAACTTTACATTTGCATTACTTGCACTACAAAGCGGTGTTGACCATGAACAATTTTGATTGGATTAGCGCCCAACAACTCATTGATGAACAACTACAGCTAGCAAAGTCAGCGAAAAACTATAGCATGCAATTGAACAATACGTTTTTACAATTGGAATTGATTTTATTGAAAAAGGATTCAGGAAACTTCATGCCTGAGTGGGACAAAGGAGTTGCCGAAATCAAACAGTTGGGATTTGAACGTTATCAAGTGTATATGGATTTGTATCTGGCCCGTTATCTCGCCCTTATTGCAGATGACAAGAAAGCCATTAAACTGTTCAAAAATGTATCTGAAAGGGCATTACAATCCAAAGATATTAAGATATATGTTGATGCCCAAACCAGAATGGCAAAAGTGTTACTCAAATCCAGCCCAAAAGAGACACTGGATTTACTCAATAAGCTGGAGCAATACAACCCTCACCCCAATCCCTACTTGGACGTAAAAGCCGAAGCACTGTATAAGTTGGGCAAAAAAATCGAAGCCTTGAGTATTCTCAATCAAGCCAAATTGGTTTATCACGAAAGTTGGACAGCTGAAAACCAAGCTTTATTAGAACTCATAAAAAAAGACCTAAAATCTTAATTTTTCTTTAATTTTTTCACTTTCTCATAAATTTCTCATAACTTTCTCAGAATTGAGCCTAACACAATAAGGTAAACTAAGAGGACTTACAACAGATGGGAAAAACATGAAAACTCGACTATTAATACTTTTATTGTCCTGCAATTACTTGTCAATCGCTATTGCAGTGAATGGCGTTATAGAAATCAACCAAACCTGTGCTACTCAACTGGGGTGTTTTAGTGGTGATTCTGCGGGATTCCCTGTAAGGATAAATGGAAATGCCGGAAGCAGCTATAGGCTTACAAGCAACCTGGTTGTTCCTAGCATAACTCAAGATGGCATAAATATTACTGCCCCAAATATTGAAATTGATTTGAACGGTTTTGCTATCATGGGCATTGATTGTGTTGGAGTAACGACAAGTTGTAAACCCCCAACAAGAAGTTTTGGGGATGGAATCACCACAGCAGATTCCAGTTACCACTCTATTTCTATTAAAAATGGTAGTATTCTTGGAATGGGGAGACGTGGCGTTTATTTATCAGGTGAAAATTCAAAAATTGAAAATGTGACTTCGAAGTGGAACGGAGCTGATTCCCTATCTATAGGACTGCTTGTAGGTGATTATGGAAAAATTAACAACTGTACAGTAATAGGAAATATTAAAGGCATTGAATTCTCAAATGGAGCAATAATAAGCAATAATATTGTTTCAAATAATAATACTGGTATAACAGGACTCCTACAGTCTATGGTGAACAACAATATCATCATTTCAAATACAAATACGGGGCTGAGCCTAGGAACAACATCAGCTTACAAAGATAATGTTATTGATGGTAATGGCACAGCTATAAGCGGAGGTATTGATGCAGGTGGAAATATTTGTGGTACTTCAATATGCCCATAAGAATAGTGTCTTCAATTACGGTATTGCTATTGTGCCTTGTATCATCTGTTTTCGCACAAACCACCACTGTTTTAACTGAAATTCGGTTGGTTTCTGACATTGACAGTGCCATGCCTGGAAGTTCTGGAGATGTTTACAACAGTGATGATAGCATTATTGCCTTTTCTCTTGGCAGTAACACCGCAACAACCACCAATGATTTGGGTACGCTAGACCAAACTGGCATTGATGGTTTCCATAGAACTGGAGATGGCTGTGGTGATTCCATCTACAGTCTAGACACTGCGACTGTGATTGCTGGAACAGCCATGCGCCCATCTGATGTGTTTACCGCAGCAGGAACCAAAGTATTGGACGCATCTTCAGCTGGCATACCAGATGGCATCAACATTAATGCCATTAGTCGTGATCCAGAAACTTGTGATTTGTTATTTTCTATTGACAGCATTGCCTCTTTGGGCGGCACGGCTTATAAAACCGATGACATTATTCGCTTTAACGGTTCGGTTTTTAGCCTATATCAAGCAACCAATTTGAATGTAAATATTGATGCACTGCACATTTTATCTACAGAACGACTATTGATTAGCACAGATGTAGGAGAGTCTTTGCCTGATGTTGATGCCTTGGATGAGGAAGTATTTGAAATAAATACGGGTATCACACCTTTTCAGTTGCTCAGTTTCGAACCATCTGCATTCAACACATCATGGCAAGCCGCAGACCTAAATGCCTTATGGGCATTGCCCAAACCTACCGAAGATTTCATGTTTGCAGATGGTTTTGAATGAAATCGGCCTGATAAACACATTTATAAATAGGTCTCCAATAGCAATCTATTGCAGTATAAGGTAATATTTAACTTTTGAAATTGCCACAACCTATGCGCTATAAAGATTGCTCTCTATTGGAACCAACATGAATAAATGCGTACTTTACATCCTCCTTTTATTTCAAACTTTTGTCGCATTTAGCGCACAAGAAATTGAAGACTCGGTTGTCAAAATATTCGCAGCGAAACAATCGCACAATTTTAATGAGCCCTGGAAAAGCAACAGTATACGACGTTCATATGCAACAGGTTTCATCATTGATAACAACCGCATTCTTACCAATGCCCATGCAGTTTCCAATGCCCGATACATTCAAGTAAGGTTTGGTAATGATCCAAGGAAAAAGGATGTCGAACTTGAATACATTTCAGATGATTATGATTTAGCCATCTTAAAATTTTCTGATACAATTGATATTCCAAAAATCAAACCATTGAAATTTTCTGATTCACTAAAGCTAAAAGAGAAAGTGGTGGTTTATGGTTATCCCATGGGAGGTGATAAGCTAAGTATTACTGAAGGAATTATTTCACGAATCCAATTACACACTTACGCTTTTTCACAAAAGAAATATACCACCATGCAAACCGATGCTGCAATAAACCCAGGCAACAGCGGCGGCCCAGTTTTGCTTAATGGTAAAGTTATTGGCGTAGCCTTCCAAGGCATATCTCGCGCGAATAGTATCGGCTATATGATCCCCTCCCATATTGTCAAACACTTCTTAGAAGACATTAAAGACAAAAAATACGATGGTATTCCGGCTTTAGGTATTAAATGGATGCCGTTAGAAAGTAGTATCCACCGCAATATGCTGGGTATGCAAACCAATGAAACCGGTATTTTAATCAAAAAAATCAACCCATCTGCAAAAATAAATAAAGTTTTAAAACAGAATGATGTCATCTTAAGCATTGAAAATTATGATATTGGCATTGATGGCAGCATTCAATTCAACAACAATGCCAGAATTGGCTTTGGTTCTATTTTGGAATATAAAAAATTTGGCGACAACATTAAAATCAAATTTTTGAGAGATGGTAAACGGCAAAGTATAACTTTTCAATTAGAAAAGCCCGACAAAAAAGCCGTGGTCGATGTATATAAAAGTGACACGCCTCCCTCCTATTTTATCACCTCTGGTTTTGTCTTTGAGAAACTAAGTATCAACTACATCAATCAATACAACGCCAAACTTCGTAATCCCGCATACACACCTTATGATTTAATCAAATTAATTGATGACTATCCAGAAGGCGTCGATGAAATTGTGTTTATCGTTACCGTGCTTCCAGATGTTTCCAATGAAGGGTATCAAAATTTACGCAATATTGCGATCAAAGAAATCAATGGTGAAAAAATCATTGATTTCCAAGACTTCATTCATAAAATTAAAGAAAAAAGGTACGCCGTATTAACAGATTTCAAGGACAATTCCTTTGTAATCGACAATGAATTGTCAGAGAAAAGAGATTCCAAAATCAAAGAGATTTATAATATTTCATCGCTTTTATCTAAAGATTTAGTTAGCTTGAACTCTAACAATGTTGAATGAGCTTGCAAAGATTTCTTTAGTTACTCTGCTTGATATTGAACACTTGAAATCAATAGGAAAACGTACGTTCTATGAAACATTTGTAAAGTCCAATAGCAAAGAGGATATGCAGAAATATTTAGCTGATAACTTTTCTACGCAAATATTAACTTCCGAACTAAACAATCCTACTTCGCAATTCTATTTCGCAAGAGTGAACAACCAAGTTATAGGCTATTTAAAGATCAACTGGGCACAATCACAAACCGAAACCAACCATGACAATGCTTTAGAAATTGAAAGAATCTATGTTTTGAAAGAATATTTAGGCAAGCAAGTTGGAAAAATTTTATACAACAAAGCTTTGCAGGTAGCTCAAGACAAAACCCTAGAATACGTTTGGCTAGGGGTTTGGGAACACAATCCCAGAGCAATAAGGTTTTATGAAAAAAATGGCTTTGTCATCTTTGACAAACACACCTTTACAGTTGGCACTGATGATCAAATAGATTTACTCATGAAGTTAAAACTATAAATTAAAATTGTTTAAAGATATAAGTGTTAGTTGTATAATCTTATCCCATTAAGAACCATTCAAATTTATCATGATGAATACCAAATACCGCAAAACATTACCACATTCAAAACTAGATTATTTTGATACACAACAAGCAGTAGAGGACATCCAAACAGGTGCTTATGCCAAAATGCCGTACACTTCTAAAGTATTGGCAGAAAACTTGGTTCGTCGCTGTCCAGCTGAAACATTAACCGCTTCCTTAGAACAGCTCATTGAGCGGAAAACAGATTTAGATTTCCCGTGGTTTCCTGCAAGAGTCGTGTGTCATGATATTCTAGGACAAACTGCCTTTGTAGATTTGGCAGGACTACGCGATGCAATTGCCGATAAAGGCGGTGATCCTGCGCAGATTAACCCTGTTGTGCCTACTCAATTAATTGTTGATCATTCTCTTGCAGTAGAGCATGCTGGTTTTGAAAAAGACGCATTTGAAAAAAATCGTGTCATTGAAGACCGAAGAAATGAACACCGGTTCCATTTCATTGATTGGTGCAAAACAGCATTCAAAAATGTCAATGTTGTCCCTCCAGGCAATGGCATCATGCACCAAATTAATTTAGAACGCATGTCGCCTGTTATTCAAGCGCGAGATGGTGTGGCCTTTCCTGATACACTCGTTGGTACCGATTCTCACACACCCATGGTTGATGCCTTAGGTGTTATAGCAATCGGCGTTGGAGGCCTGGAAGCTGAAAGTGTTATGCTGGGTCGTCCATCTTATATGCGACTACCAGATATTATCGGTGTCGAGCTCACAGGTAAACCACAAGAAGGCATCACCAGTACCGATATAGTTTTGGCGATTACCGAATTTTTACGCAACCAAAAAGTAGTTTCATCTTTTTTAGAATTTTATGGTGAAGGTGCTGCAGCCTTAACTCTTGGGGACCGTGCAACCATATCCAATATGACCCCAGAATTTGGCGCCACTGCTGCGATGTTTTCTATTGACCAACAAACCATAGATTACCTGCGATTAACAGGACGCGAAGAAGAACAAATTAAACTGGTCGAAACCTATGCCAAGCAAACGGGTCTGTGGGCAGATGCAATGGTTGATGCCGAATACGAACGCGTGCTTACTTTTAATTTATCATCAGTTGACCGCACGCTTGCAGGCCCTTCTAATCCTCATACTCGTTTAGCTGTCAAAGATTTATCGGCAAAAGGCATTACTGGCGATTACAGTTATCAAGAAGGACAAATGCCAGATGGCGCTTGCATTATTGCAGCCATTACTTCTTGTACCAATACCAGTAATCCGCGCAATATGATAGCCGCAGGATTAATTGCCCGCAATGCCAATAAATTGGGCTTAACCCGTAAACCATGGGTTAAAACTTCTCTAGCTCCAGGCTCAAAAGCAGTAACACTGTATTTAGAAGAAGCCAATTTATTACCCGAACTCGAACAACTCGGGTTTGGCGTAGTAGGTTATGCCTGTACATCATGCAATGGCATGAGTGGAGCATTGGATCCAAAACTCAAACATGAAATTGAAGAAAGAGAGCTTTACACCACTGCGGTTCTTTCAGGCAACCGTAACTTTGATGGACGTATTCATCCACATGCTGAACAGGCTTTCCTTGCCTCTCCACCATTGGTCGTGGCTTATGCCATTGCCGGCTCCATTCGGTTTGACATTGAAAAAGATATTCTCGGTTATGATAAAGACCGCAATCCAATCATATTAAAAGACATCTGGCCAACTGATGAAGAAATCAACAAAGTCATAGCCCAAAGTGTAAAGCCTGAACATTTCACCAAGGTATATGAACCCATGTTCAAACTCAACGTCACTAGCGACAATGATACCAAACCACTGTATGACTGGAATGAAAAAAGCACCTATATTCGCCGCCCACCCTATTGGGAAGGCGCATTAGCTGCCAAACGTACCATGAAAGGCATGCGACCACTGGCAGTACTCGGTGACAACATAACCACCGATCACCTTTCACCCTCCAATGCCATCCAACTATCCAGTGCAGCAGGTGCATACCTTGACAAAATGGGCTTGCCCGAAGTGGACTTTAACTCCTATGCAACACACCGTGGCGATCACCTCACCGCCCAACGTGCCACATTTGCCAACCCAAAATTATTTAACGAAATGGTCAAAGATGAACACGGAGAAACCATCCAAGGTTCACTTGCCAGATTAGAACCCGAAGGCACACAAATGCGTATGTGGGAAACCATAGAAACTTATATGAAAAGAAAGCAACCGTTAATCATTGTTGCCGGCAAAGACTATGGGCAAGGCTCCTCAAGAGATTGGGCAGCCAAAGGCGTTCGATTGGCAGGAATTGAAGTACTACTCGCCGAAGGATTCGAACGTATCCACCGCACAAACTTACTGGGCATGGGTGTATTGCCATTAGAATTCACCAACAATGAAAACCGAAAAACCTATAACATAGACGGCACAGAGACCTACGATGTCCAAGGTGAAATTTTACCCAATTCCGAAATGTCGGTTATTATGACACGTAAAAATGGTGAACAAGAAACTATACCCGTTAAATGCCGACTAGATACTGCCGATGAAGTTTTGGTTTATGAAGCTGGTGGGGTGTTGCAGAGATTTGCAAATGAGTTTTTGAAAGAAAAAAATTAAGAGAAGTAATGCGAAGGGCGTGAAGTTAAAAAAATGTGATAAAATCAAATTTTTCTATAATAAATGGAGAATAAACACATGCATATAAGAACCAAAAGTAAACTGAAAACAAATAAACTGATTTTGTTTGTTTTTCTTATATTTATTACAGAATATGCACTTGCTCAAACAAATAAGCTTGAGGCAATTGTTGCTAAGAAAGCACCGAGTTGGAATGTAGCATTTCAGAAAGATTTTGGGGTGGGTAGGGGTACGATTAGAGAATTTCTCCCTAAGAGAGAAAAAATAAAAAAATGGAAACATCTAGCAACAATACAGTTTATTGAAGGAGAAAGTCTGTCACCTATAGAGTTCATGCAAACTTTAAAAGTAAAAATGACCAAAAGGTGTAAAGACACCAAATGGAATATTATTAATGAAACAAAATACACCATCACTTATGAATGGAGTATCGATTCTTGCAAAAAAAATAAAGACCAGCATGAAATTGCTAGAATTTTACAAGGAAATGATGGCTTGCATCGCATAGCTTATACTGAAAAGAAGAGTGAAATGGATATGAACAACAAAAAGATTTGGCTTTCAGTAATCTATGATGCATATGTTGCAAAAGGAAGTCCAGATAATCCAGTAAATTTGGAATCTCATTAAAAGTTATAGAAGCAGATCAAATCAATTTACTTATTATACTTCCATCAAAACCGACATAAGATCAACATCTATATCTGCTAGGTTTTCGGATGCGAGGTTTTAACCTCGCTTTACTCGATGTGGTAATAAAAACAGGTCATTCACAAGATTGCTATAGGGTCATTTATTGCTTTAATTTAGTTTATAGATTGAAAAGGCAAGGTTAAAACCTCGCATCCTTGAGTTCTTTCACCTTCTTATAGCGCAACTCAACTTACATTTCTCCTAACAATTAATTAATAAATAATAGCAAAAAAAAACCGGTACAAGACCGGCTTTTTTATACTTCAACTAAAGTATGTGCTTATTGAGGCACTACATTGTTAGCGCAAGGTCCTTTTTGACCTTCTCCAATTTCAAATTCTACGGCTTGACCGTCATTTAATGTAGCGAAACCGCCACCACTTTGAATAGCTGTGTGATGAACAAACAAATCTTTGCTGCCATCTTCTGGGGTAATAAAACCAAAACCTTTGTCTGGATTAAACCACTTTACTGTACCTTTACTCATAATATTTTCTTCATATTGATTGGTGAAAAATAAATAATCCTACAACCGAATTCACCGTTTAGATGTAAGAATTTCATGTTAAATCAGAATTCAAAATGACTAAATATAATTTGAGTAATAATGGTGTTTAGAACAGAAGAAGTTATTGATCGCAAGTTTGACTTGCTAGAATGATAATTGCTTGTATTCTCAAACCGTTTTGGCAAAACTAATTTTGCTTCTACGTCTGATTTATTGGCATTATACAGAGATTACCTGAAGATTACCTGAATAAACCATACATATGAGGTATATGCATAATTAAAATCGGTGGGAATGTAGCCAACATTTCAATATTTGGGTAACAAATAAATTAATAAGAGTTACACTTATGATACATATTCAATTATTTCATTCACAAGTTAAATAAAAATAGGCCCCAGTAAATCAACACAATTCTTTTTTCATGATCAACAAGTTCCCATAGCCATCTTTTGGGGTTGCAAATTCCCAGGAATCCATCACACTGTCGATGATATTGATACCCAGTCCACCTGGACGAGTTTGAGTTAGGTCACGGGGTTTGATTGAGTTGTCATAAACCAGTGAAGCGTAGTCTCTTAAATAAAAGACCAAGGTATTGTTTTGGAGTTTGAACGATAAATCTATGTTGCCAGTTTCATCGTTGTTGTAAGCATGACGATAAATGTTGGTCACTGCTTCGTCTATACACAATACCAATTGCTGGATAGATGATTCATCAAAGTCGAGTTTTTCCACCACTTCTGACACCTTTTCCCGAACCATTTTAAGGTTGACTGGATCTGCCATAAAACTGATGCCATCAATATAGGTTTCTTGAATATTATCACGCCTTTCAACCAACAATAATGTCGCATCATCGAACAATTTTTGTCTTCTAACATAAGTAATAATCTTCCCTACTCTTACTTCTGCCGATTCTGCCTCAATAGTTTTGATATATTCAATTAAACCTTCGGTACCCAATTGCTCACCATTTTCCAAACGGGCATCGGTTAAACCATCGGTTAAAAAGTACAATCCTCCTCCTCCCAATGCCGTTTCTTGTTCAGGAAAATCTAGATCAGCATCAATGCCCAAGGGCGGGGCACTGGCAATCCAAGAGTGTATACTGCCACTTTCTGAACATTTGTGAATTACTGGTGGCAATCCAGCATTGGCCCAAACTACACGGTCTTCTTTCGGATAAAAATAGCCTGCTGCTACACAGACGAACATGCCTCTTGATGAATTTTCACACAACTCTTTGTTGGCTTTTTCTAACCATTTAGAAGGGCATAATCTGTCTTTGCCTATCCAACGCAATAAACTACTGGCCCTAACCATCAACATGGACGCATCCAACCCCTTACCAGAAACGTCACCCACTACAAAACCGACACAATCATCGCCCAATTGGAAGTAATCATAAAAATCACCTGATACTTCATAAGCTGGAACATTGGATCCAACTACTGGAAATGGTGGTTTAATTCGAGCAGGCAATAACGATCTTTGCAGCCTTCTTGCCAAGGTAATTTCCTTTTTAAGTCGATTTTGTTCAACCAAACTTAAGGTTAAACGGGCATTATTGATCGCCAAAGCAATAGGGGATGCCAATAGACGTAAAATATCTTTATCACGATTTTCAAAAAAAACTTCTTCGACACTTTCGCCTTGTTTATTCAATACCTGTAAAACACCTATGTTCTCACCTGCCGCAATCAAGGGTGTGCACAAAACAGATTTGGTCTGAAAACCAGTCAATTGATCAACATTGCAGTTATAGCTGCTGTCTTTTTTAGCATCTCTCACCATGTGACAAACACCAGACCCCAATGTTTTCCCAACCATACTGTCATTCACATCAACATCAATGCCTTTAATGTCAACAGGGCCGAAACTGGCCCTACAAACTAACTTTTTGTTATCTTTATTGTATAAAAACACCGAGGCAGCTTCTGCATCCATGTATTCTGCAATTTGCTCGACAGCAAAATTTAGAGTTTCATCAATATTCAATGACTGTACAAATGCTTGAGATAAATCCGCCAGCAATTTAAGCTGGTCTAATGTTCCTGCAGATTCATCATTGTGTGTTTTAAGAAAACTTTCAGTAGCCATTTCTATTCCTTTTCATCTTCCACTGCTTTTTTCTTATCCGCACGATTCTTTTTTAAACTGTACAAGGTAAATATAATTCCCGATATTGCATAACCACTGAATACCACCAATAACACTTTGGCTGGAGCTAAAGTAAGAAGCACAAAAATCATCACCAACAACAAAATCCACACAAAAGGCACAGATTCTTTAAAAGGCAAAGTTTTAAACGAATAGTATCTAAACCTTGATACCATCAATAAACCTGCTATCAAAGTAATACCAAGAGAAACAAATTGTAACGATTCACCAGTAAAACCATGATCAACGGCCACCCAAACAAAGGAGCTAACCAATGCAGCAGCCGCAGGTGATGGCAATCCTTGAAAATACGCTTTGTCAATCGTGCCAATTTGTACATTAAATCTAGCCAAACGTAATGCTCCACTTACTGCATAAATAAATGCCACAAGCCAACCAATTTTACCCATAACTGGATGTATTTGACCCAATGAATGCAATGACCAGTTGTACATTAATAATGAGGGTGCTAAACCAAAAGAGATTAAATCTGATAATGAATCGTACTGTTCGCCAAATGCACTTTCAGTATTGGTCAATCTTGCCACACGGCCATCCAATCCATCCAACAAGGCAGCTATAAAAACAGAAATGGCAGCAATTTCAAATTTGCCATTAATTCCTGCAATTATTGAGTAATAGCCTGCAAATAATGCGCCAGTTGTAAACAAGTTTGGTAGTAGGTAAATACCTTTTTTGGCCGAATCTGAAATTTTTGTCATGAGTCAATTTAATGATTATAATCGGCAATTATAACACCTTTGCCTTTGAATCTTATTAATATCTGGCAAAATCTTAATTGCACTATAGAATATCAATTAATGACTAACTTTGTTAGATAACAAAACAAATGATAAACAAATCAAAAAAACTACAAGGTGTTTGTTACGATATCAGAGGTCCTGTTCTAGATGCAGCAAAACGTTTAGAGGACCAAGGCAATAAGATATTAAAACTCAACATCGGCAACCCTGCTGCCTTTGGCTTCACCACACCTGATGACATGCGAAAAGATGTCATTCACCACTTGCCTGATGCCGAAGGATATTGCGATTCAAAAGGTTTGTACTCTGCAAGAGTGGCTATTTATCAAAACTATCAACAACAATTTAAGGGTTTAACTTTCGAGAATGTTTTCATTGGAAACGGTGTCAGCGAATTAATTTTAATGTCAATGCAGGCTTTGTTAAATGAAGGCGATGAAATTCTGATACCAGCACCAGATTATCCGTTATGGACGGCGGCGGTAAATTTATCAGGCGGCAAAGCTGTCCACTATTTATGTGATGAAACCCAAGACTGGGAACCTGATTTAACTGACATAGAGTCAAAAATAACCAAACAAACCAAGGGGATTGTTGTGATTAATCCCAACAACCCAACTGGAGCTGTTTATTCCACAAAAACCTTGCAAGCGATAATCGAACTAGCAAGAAAACACAAACTCATCATCTACAGCGATGAAATTTATGACAAAATCCTATACGATGACGCACAATTCACATCCATAGCCACTTTAGCAAATGATGTTATGTTTGTCACCTTTAACGGTCTATCCAAAACTTATCGGGCCGCCGGTTATAGAACTGGTTGGATGGTATTGAGCGGAAAGTTGCACCATGCAGAAAACTATATCCAGGGACTTGAAATGATTGCATCAATGCGTTTGTGCGCCAATGTTCCAAGCCAGTTTGCGATTCAAACAGCTTTAGGTGGCTTTCAAAGTATTAATGAGCTGATGTTAAAAGATGGCAGACTAAACCAACAAAGAATAACCACTTATAAAATGATTAATGCCATCCCAGGATTATCCACCACCAAACCCAAGGGAGCATTATACAATTTTGTTAAAGTTGATATAGCTAAGTTCAACATCACCAACGACGAGCAAATGGTTCTGGATCTACTAGAACAACAACACATTTTATTGGTACATGGCACAGGCTTTAATTGGCCAAAACCCAATCATTTCAGGTTGGTTTATTTGCCACATGTAGAGGTTCTTGAAGATGCCATCACTCGAATGGGAACTTTTTTCAGTAATTATAGCCAAACTTAAAGAGATTTAGAGAGATTAAAATGAATGGACAATTGAGAAAAAACGTAAAAATAGGCAGCACTGTAGAAATTGTAGAAAAGCATAATCAACGCAGTGGTCAATTAACCAGCGGCATAGTAAAAAACCTATTAACCAACTCTCCATCTCACCCACATGGCATAAAAGTCAGGCTAGAAACAGGGATTGTCGGCAGAGTTAAAGAAATACACTGATAAATTCAAAGAAAAAAATTTTGAATTGTGCTATAAATACAACTGTAACCTTTTAAAGAGAATTAACATGAAAATTATTATTCTGATATTAACGCTTTTACTATCAAATCAGCTTATAGCAAAACAGAAAATTTACAAATGGACAGATGCAAATGGCAATGTTCACTACTCAGAAGATAAACCTATCAATACTCAGGTGAAAGAAGTTAAAGTAGCTACAGGTAGATCAAAACCAAAAAATACTTTCATGAACAAACAAGAAAATGAAAGTGAACCAACTGATTCTCAAGAAACAAAATCTACTGACGAGAAAGCTTTTGACGAATACAATAAAAGAGAAAAAGAAAGAGCTGAAAAACGACAAAATGTAGAAAGCTGTAAAGCTGCAAAGAAGAATCTTGTAACTTTACAAAACTCAACCAGAGTTCGAAGAAAAGACCCCACAACAGGAGAGTATATGCAAATGAGTAACAATCAACGAAACAGCGCATTGAAATCCGCTAAAAAACTCATACGAGATGTTTGCAAATAACGCATGAAAAGAAGAAACTTAATAAAAGCCATAGGGGCTGTTTCTGTCGCAACTGCTCTATCCGCATGCAAACCCAAAGAGCAAAACTGTGAGGCCAATACTACAAGACAAAAAACCTATAATTGGAAAATGGTCACAGCATGGCCAAAAAACTTTCCAGCTTTAGGGACAGGTGCAAACTTCTTAGCAAAAACAATCACCAAAATGAGCGGTGGAAGAATCAAAATCACCGTTTATGGCGGTGGTGAACTGGTTCCTCCTTTGGAAGTATTTGATGCCGTATCCAATGGCACTGCGCAAATGGGACATGCTGGCAGCTACTATTGGAAGGGAAAAGTCCCAGAAGCCCAGTTTTTTGGTGCCGTTCCCTTTGGTATGAATGCCCAAGAAATGAATGCATGGTTATATCATGGTGGTGGATTAGATTTATGGACTGAACTATACGAACAGTTCAACTTGGTTCCTTTTCCCGTAGGCCAAACAGGTGTACAAATGGGCGGCTGGTTTAACAAAGAAATCAACACCAAAGAAGACATCAAAGGTTTAGTGATGCGTATTCCTGGGTTGGGTGGAGAGGTATTTAAACGTGCTGGAGGTTCTCCAAAGTTACTTCCAGGTTCCGAGTTGTTTACTTCTTTACAAACGGGAAATATTGACGCCACTGAGTGGGTTGGCCCATACAATGACTTGGCTTTTGGACTTTATCAAGCGGCAAAATATTATTATTACCCCGGTTGGCACGAACCCACAGCTTGTTTGGAAGGAATGGTTAACAAAGAGGCTTATGATGCTTTGCCTGATGACTTACAACAAATCATCAAAATTGCGTGCATGGCTGCCAACCAAAATATGTTGTCAGACTTTACCGCCAAAAACAGAAACGCCTTAGACACTTTGATCAATGAACACAAGGTAGAATTACGACAATATCCCAAAGAGGTATTAGAAGAATTTAAATTTCATGCAAAAGCGGTATTTGATGAATTGGGTGAGAAATCCGAAATGGGTAAACGAATCTATAAATCGTACAAATCTTTTGCAAGTCAAACCAAAAGCTGGCTAGATATTTCTGAAAATGCTTATTTTAAAGCACGATAATTGCTATAAACCCGTAAGGTGGGCCTTGCCCATCATCGATTAGATGGGTATCTTCAATCTCAGTCCTTTTGTCGAAAACCAATTCAAACAATCGCCTGCATTAACCCAATTAATTGTAGGTGATTTAGATTTAGCAACCGACTGGTCTGATTATAAAATTCAACATCCACACTTGGATATTTTTGCTTTACCCAGAAAATACCGTCAATCACGATTGGCACTAATTGCAGCAAGAGATTTAGAAAGAACCAACCCTGAATCACACATCCACACATTAAAACAAACCAGTCAATTGGCGAAGCTGATGATTGAGTTTGCTTACGAAACTGCTGTTAATGAATTGGAACAACAATTTGGCCAAGTGTTCAACCAACAAGGTAAAAAACAGAATTTTATTATCTTTGCTCTAGGAAAACTTGGCGGACATGAGTTGAATTATTCATCCGATGTAGATTTGGTCTTTTGTTATTCTGGTAATGGTGAATCCGATGGTAAAAAATGTTTGGATGCTTCCACTTATTTTCCTCGATTAGGCAGACGCATTATACAAATTCTGGATGTCGTAACTTCTGATGGTATAGTCTATCGTGTTGACATGAGATTGCGTCCCTTTGGCAGTGCTGCACCTCTGGTTTGCAGTGTCAGCAATTTATTGCATTACTTAGAATCAGAAGGCCGAGACTGGGAAAGATATGCTTGGATGCGTGCCAGTTATGTAGCTGGAGACAAATCAATTGGCATCAATACATTAGAAGAGATTCAACCTTTCATCTACCGAAAATATTTGGACTACAATATCTTTGAATCATTGCGTCAAATAAAACAACAAATAGCACGCCAACAATTGGATGACGAAGACAATATTAAATTAGGAATGGGCGGCATTCGAGAAATTGAGTTCATTGTTCAGACCTTACAAATAACTTTTGCGGGCAGAGACAAACAGTTACGTGGCAATGATTTGTGGCAACAAATGCATAACCTACAAACCCAAGGACACATCAGCTTAGAGAATTTGCAACACTTGACAGCCGCATGGTTGTTTTTACGCAAACTTGAAAATCTCTGCCAAATTATCCATGACAGAGATTCACACCACCTGCCCGAAAACCCAAAACAATTGGCGCTTTGTATGGGTTATAAAGATACCAAATCCCTTTTAAAGCAGTCTCAAATATATAGAAAAAATGTACACGACATCTTTGAAAAATTATTTTTGAGTAATAAAACCAGTACCTCTCCAATGCTTGAAAATTTACAAATTCAAACCATAAAAGATGAAATTTCCAAAAAAAATCATCCTAAGCAAAACAAACATAAAATTTATGCCGCTTATGATGCGATAATTCCTTTGTTGGACAAGCATGAAAATAGCGAAATAATTATCAAACGTTACCAACAAGTGATTGACTCAGTCAGTAAACGCACCAGTTATTTATCTATGCTAATTGAATCGTCCTTAATTCTTAAAAAACTTATTCAGCAAATTTCTCACAGCGAATATTTCTCAAACTCAATTGCAAAAACCCCATCTTTGCTTGAAATGTTATTTGATGGAATTAACCAAGAAGATTTTGACATTGAACATCAATGGCAGTTTTTTTCAAGCAAACAGAAAATGGATGATGATGAACAATATTTAGAAAAACTTTGCCAGTTTAAAAAAAACATACAATTCAAAGCTATCATGGCTTATATTGATGAAATAAATGATGCTCAAACCACCAGTAAAATACTCAGCAATTTGGCTGGATTTATTCTATCATTGGTCATAAAACAAGCCTGGGAACAGATACAAAACAACATAGCCTGCGAGATTCAAACCGATGATTTAATCGTTATTGCTTATGGGTCACTGGCCATGCGAAACATGCATTTACAATCAGATTTTGACCTGGTTTTTATCCTCAATCAGGACATCAATGATAACAACCACAAATTTATCATGCGTTGGATTAAACGCATTATTCACCTGTTGTCGGTTAAAACCTACTCTGGAAGCTTATATCAGCTAGACACACAACTGCGACCCAATGGCAAATCTGGAGCAGCCATAGTGACTCAATCAAGCTTTGAAAACTATCAACTCAACGAAGCTTGGCTCTGGGAACATGCCGCCTTAATAAAAACACGCGCTGTATATGCGACAAAGGCTCAAACTGAATGGTTTAACAGTTTAAGAAAAAAGATTCTTTGTCAAAAGAGAGATCCCAAAGCCATTGATAAGGATCTAATGGACATGGCTAAAAAATTAGAGCAACAGAGCAATAAAAAACACCAACAAGAGTTTAAATTTTTAGGAGACCTATTAAAACAAGCCAATAAAAACCCTGAAATTTTAGAACGTATCCTAATCAACCAACAAAACAGTCAATTAAAACTAGATAAATCAATCAACCACATATAACCCAAATCCCGATATAGAAGATACGAGAAAAGTCCAATCTATAATTTATTTTCAGAACAAAACTGAGCAAACGATTGAGACAATAGCTTTACATCAACATCCGGCGAGAGTGCGACCCTAACAATATAATCTTTATCTTCTTCTTTGGTTGTTCCTTGAGTCGATGTTGCTGGTATCGTCCAATAACTGCCTTTAAGCTGGCCATAACTGACACAGTTTTTACAATCCTTTGGGTGCGCATTGATCATAAAGTCAATGAGTTTTATATTGAGCTTCCTTTGGTTCTCACTGCGTTCTTGCTTGGTCTCTCCACTGGTTGGCAAATCCAAAGAAAAAACCGACGGCATAAAACCTTGTTGTGCGATAACATCAGTTACATAATAAATTTTAGATTGCGGCAATAAGGCAAGAATAGTATTAACCAATTCACGGGTCTTTTCATAAGCTTGTTTAATCCGACTGGGCATGGACGGCATATTTTCTGCCAATGTTTGTAATTGATCAGAATTTGCCTCATTGTCAGATAATACCAAATGACTTGAAATCAGATCGAGCAGGTCCTTTGCAGCATCATTGGCCGTACAATAACCTGCTATACAACGGCCGCCACTTGGAAATTTTGAACCACTGGCAAAAGAGATGATTTTGACTTCATTAAGTTCACTTTCTGGATGCAACAATCTTACATTGGGACAAAATGTTTGATCCACCATGAAAAAGGGGCCTACCGCTAAGTCACCATTGTGCGTCAATCTTTTGCGGGTTAAAACTTCTTCCAGTTTCTTCATATTAGGAACTTCAACTCTGGGGTTAGTAGGGATTTCAGCCAAAACCAAAGAAACACCATCTGCATCTGCAACCGATGACAATGCTTCGTCAAGGCTGGAAACCAGATCTTGATCACCATCCACTAGCATATCAACAATGCTCACATTTGGAATCAAGTCGGCGACTCGTCTGGATTGATCATTGGTTCCGCCATAACAATTGGGCGGCAATATGATTTTAATGGCTTTATCAGGATATTGTGTTTGCGCATTCTCTACCAAACCCATCAGCATCGCATATTGGATAGACAAACCACTGGATGCAATTAATGGTGTTAATTGGCTGCCAGTATTTTCTTGGATACAATTAACTACCATCAATTTATCTTTCTCATGACTGTCAATATGCAGGCTAGTTTTATTGTTTACAATCTCATTTAATGCATTCAAACAATTAGGCGGAGTCATAGCGATGGTTTCACGTCTTCTGACATGCTGAATATCGCTGACAGTGTTGATGTCGGAATGATGAACATGCAGGATGCAGCCAAATGTTGGATGAATATTGACAGTAACATCAATATTTACCGAAGTTTTCAAAGCTTTATTAAGGTCATTTTGAGTGACGAACACCACTGTGCCTTCAGAATGTTGTGGAATTTTTGAAACATCACTGATTTTATGACAAGTAAAGAGATACCCGTAGATGGTTTTTAATCTTTGCTCATCAATCAAAGGAGAACGATCACAATCATGGTAAATATGGGTTAATTGACCATTTAAAGTATCTTTGCGCAACAGTGACAAAATTGGCATTGTATGGGAGGCAAATGCAACCACTTTATCAACGGACACATGATTAATCTCAGACACAACCCATTCCAAAAGACTGGACAATTGATGACCCAAACGAATGTAATCATATGCCGTTGGCAATTGTTCCAAATCGTTTGAAGAATACTCACCACTGGATACAAGCTTTTTCAACTCAGCAAGAAACTCAGATTTTGCCTCTGATTCATTGTAGATATCCAAACGATGCGTGGTTAAATCTACCCAGCTTTGTGGGTATTTTTTGAGTAAGTCTCTGATTGAATCTAAAAATTTTGCCATCGAATTTAATTTTATTTTTAAAAATGTATTGTAACTGTTTTAGTAAACGCTTTAAACAATATTTTCACACCTTAAAGATCATGAAGCAAATGAAGGTTATCCTATAGGTTATTAAACACCATCGGTGATATTTAAAGATATAACTGTTAAGTATGGTCCTGTTTAACTACAATGGCTGTCACTGAGAAATGGTCAAGAAAATTCAAAATGAAGAAAACCTATAAATTAACCCACCCAAAAATAAAGTATGCACGCCTCATAGATGCAGCCAAACATGATGTGAAAAAATATTTAAGAAGAGAACGCAATAAAAAATTACCACAAGGCGTTGACTATTGGGACTTTGATTGTAAATATGGAGTATCCGAAAAAGAAGCCAAAGTGATTGACTTGTCTGACATTAATAAATGCATTGACCAAGCACAAGCAGCAAATCTAGAATCATTTTATCTAGAAATCATGGCCACAGCCGGTCACCGCAAGAAAAAAGAAGAAAGTAAGGAGTGGCCAAAAAATAATTAGAGAATAGTTGTCAAATGGCAAAACCCAATAAAAAAGGCCCAATTGCAACAGTTGACATCTTTTGCAGCAAATGTAAAACCCAACTTTTCAAATATCGAAAAGGAGGAAAAGGGTCATTGGTTAAATGCTTCAAGGAACGAATCACCAAAGACTTTACCACCCAACCTTGTATCTGCCCAGGTTGTGGATTGCAATTTGCTCGCGATGTCCTAGTCCGAGGGACACCTGCGTTCAAAATGATTGGTGGAAAGGTGTTTATTAAATAATGCTTGATCGAGAAACCAAAACCATCATCTCAGCCGAGCCCAAGCGAGAGCAGTGATCAATCTTTTAATTTGGAATGAAATTTTTATAAGTGTCAATTTAAGGAGTCCTTATCCTTTCACCTTACTTATTGTTATGATACACATTTTGAATACTTGAGCATTTCCTTATGGCGATAAAGCCAACCATCTATAAACTGCAAATAGCCATTTCTGATTTTAACCGAGACCACTATGATTCTGTCAATCTCACCGTTGCTTTGCACCCTTCGGAAACATTGGAAAGGATGATGGCAAGAATCGTTGCATATTGCATCAACGCTCAAGAAAACCTCACATTTACCAAAGGGCTTTCAAATGTAGAAGAGCCTGATATTTGGGTGAAGACTCTCGATGATTTAATTTCTCTATGGATTGAAGTGGGCGAGCCAACGCCAGAACGCATAAAAAAATCCAGCCGCCTTGCTCCTAAGGTTAAAGTGTATAGTTTTAACAGCAAATCTAACACTTGGTGGGAACAAAGTAAAAACAAAGTGAGCCCGTTTAAAAATGTACAATTTTACCAATTTAATTGGCGACAAACCCAAAACCTAGCATCATTTGCTAAACGCACCATGGATTGGTCGCTCAGTATCAGTGGTGATACAGTTTATATAACAGATGAAAATCAAGAATGTGAATTGGAGATCAGAGAGCTAAATTAGCATTTTTCTACACTGCTCCGTACGATAATCACTTTTGAGTCTTGCTTATTCAACAGACTTATTCTGTTCATGGTAAAATAGATTTCATATCAGAATACCTAACTAGCTCCAACCAATAATAATGAAAAACAATCCATTCCCAATCAAACAATGCGACGCGCTTGAATTAAGTTTTGATGAGCAAGGTTCGGCGTATTCGAATAATTATGGAGATATTTATTTTCAACCGGGAATTGGGTTGGACGAAAAGAACCATGTGTTTTTAAAAGGCAATCATTTGCCTGAAAACTGGAGCAATAAATCATTGTTTACCATTGGCGAAACAGGTTTTGGTACGGGTTTAAATTTTCTTAATACTCTAAAATCTTGGAACCAAACAATAAGTCAAACTGATAACAACAAGCAACTATTGCACTACATAAGTTGTGAACAGCATCCGATGAACAAACAACAGTTGCAACAAGCACTGTCAACTTTCCCAGAATTGGATATCTATTCAAAACAACTCATCAACCGTTATCCTCAGTTTTTGCTGTACGGCTTACACCGATTACATTTCAAACAATACAACACCACTTTAACTCTAATATTCGGGGATTGTGTTGATGCTTTTAACAACATTGATGCATCAATTGATGCTTGGTTTCTAGATGGTTTTGCTCCCAGTAAAAACTCAGATATGTGGAGTGATCAATTATTTAAAGCCATTGCTGATAAATCACACCTTAGTACAACTGTAGCCACCTATACGGTTGCCAGAAAAATCCGAGAAAGTTTGCAAGCTGTAGGATTTGAGATAACAAAAACCAAAGGATTTGGACAAAAGCGCGAAATGTTAACGGCCAAATTAATGACTGATGACAAAACAATGGACAAACAGCCGTGGTTCTATACCTTTAAATCTAGTAAGCAAGAAACCTTTACCATCATTGGTGCAGGAATTGCAGGATTAAGCATTGCACAAAAATTACAAGCCCAAGGCAAGAAAGTCACATTGATAGATAGACAGAAACAACCTTGTTTAGAAACCTCTGGTAATCCCCAAGCCATGGTGATGCCTTCTTTCGATATCAATGACTCACCTGAGGCGAGGTTTTATTTAACGGCTTTTTTGTATGCCATTCAATACTATTCTACAGAATTTTATCATCCTGTTGGCGTACATGAATTGGCCTTTACAGACAAACAAATTCAATGGCAAAAACGATTTTTACAACAATTTAATTTGCCCAATGACCTTATTCAACACTATAAGAACGGATTGCTTTATCCTCAAGCTGGCTGGTTAGATACCCAAGGTCACGCTAACACTATTTTTCAGCAACTAGATAACTACCAACAAGACGAGATCACTTCAATAAAATACATAGATGGCATATGGCACCTCTATGAAGACAGTTTGCTAGTACACAGCACTGAAACCCTTGTTCTGGCCAACGGAATAAATATTAAACGCTTAATGCCAGACTATGAATGGCCGATTGTCCCCAAACATGGTGAGATCAGTTATTTTAACTCATCGGACATGCACAATACCATTGCCAATAACCCACATATCCAGTTGTGCAAAGGTTATATCACTCCCAGTTGGAATGGTGTGCAAACAATGGGTGCCACATTTGAACATTTGCCCGAAAACCACTGGTTTGAATCCCCACAAACCAGCGTACAACACTGGCAGAAAAATACCGAACTTTGGAACAATACCCCCTATGCTGAACTACTGAAACAAGACGTCAGTGTCCAATCACGTGCGGGATTGCGTGTTACTACGCCTGATCATTTGCCCATTTGCGGTGGCTTAATCAACCAACAATTGTTTAAAAAAGACTATCACGATATTCGACATGGCAAACATTGGAAGCAATATCCAACTCCTCAAACCATTGACAATCTATATGTTCTGACTGGTCTGGGTTCAAGAGGTTTTACCTCAGCACCGATATTGGCAGAATTTCTGGTCAACCAAATGCTTGGACAGCCACAGGTTTTAAATAAAAGGATGCAAAAGAGCATTCATCCCAATCGATTTTTGTTTAAGTCATTGAAAAAGAAATGATTAACTAATTCTGTATTACTTCTCACACTTAAAATAATTATAAAACATTGCTACAATTATCACATGAACTATTATTTATCAAATAAAGCCAAAACCGATTTTAATAAAGCACCTATGCGACGTCTTGTTGGCTTTGCATTGGGCTTGATAATTGTTTTATTGTTGATTTTTCTTAGTCCTGATGACAAAGGACATCATACATTTTATACAATGATTGTTACACTGGGTTTACTCTATATTTTCTTGTGAAAAAGTGATTTGTTGCATGTATTAAACATTAAAAAAGCTAAATTGTATTACAAGAAGGGCAAACTCAAAAACATTAGCCTATATTTGAAAAACAAAGAGTTAATTGTTCTGAATGATAGTTTTGATAAGCTAGATTTAATGCTTATAGAA
>JAJRQG010000013.1 GCA_024280395.1 Gammaproteobacteria bacterium
AGGTGGCGAAGGTTCTGATATTATTGAAATGTTGGCTGAAATTCCCGATTTGTGGGATGTCAATGTGTCGAGTTGGGAAAATGATTCGCAAACTTCGCGGTTTTCCAAAGAAGGCTTTCAAGAACAATACACCAAACATGTGAAATCCTTAACCACCAAACCTGTGGTTGGTGTGGGTCGTTTTACCTCACCTGATGCCATGGTGTCTCAAATCAAACGCGGTGTTTTGGATTTAATTGGCGCGGCACGTCCCTCAATTGCTGATCCCTTTTTACCCAATAAAATTCGTGATGACAAACTCGATACCATCCGCGAATGCATTGGTTGCAATATTTGCGTATCCAGCGACAACTATGCGGCACCGATTCGCTGTACACAAAACCCCACCATGGGCGAAGAATGGCGCCGTGATTGGCATCCAGAAATTATTAAACCCAAACACAAAGATGAATCTATTTTAATTGTGGGCGCAGGCCCTGCGGGTTTGGAATGTGCCCATGCATTGGCCAAGCGTGGTTATGAAGTGGTGATTGCCGAAAAACAAAAAATTGCTGGTGGTCGTGTTTTATTGGAATCGCAATTGCCCGGACTGGCAGAATGGAAACGTGTGATTGACTACCGTTTAAATGCCTTAAAGCAGATGCCCAATGTTGAAATCTATTATGACAGCGAAGTAACAACTGAAAACTTGTCCGAATTTGGTTTTGAGAACGTCATTATTGCTACAGGCTCACATTGGAAAGCCAATGGGCAATCCCGTGAAACTCGCCAACAATTAAAACACGATAATTCTATTCAAATCCTCACGCCTGATGACATCATGTCAGGAGTTGTGCCCAATGGCGATGTGTTGATTTATGATGCGGATCATTATTATATGGCCAGTGTTTTGGCAGAAAAATGTAGCGAACAGGGATGTAATGTCACCTATATGAGCAATGCTCCGCAAGTAGCAGAGTGGAGTGATAACACCCTAGAACAAAACCGTATCCATACTCGGTTAATTAGCAAAGACATCAATATTGTCTTGAATCAACAATTAGATAAAGTGGAACAAAAAGTGGTTATCAGTCATTGTTTTTACAGCCGTAAAGAATTGCATACACCCTGTAAAATCCTTGTTTTGGTGACTGAAAGACAACCCAATGATGACTTGTATACACAATTAAAAGAAAAACATCCATTCAAACATTTTGCCTTAATTGGTGATGCCTATGCACCTGGATTAATTGCGCAAGCGGTACATTCAGGTCATCTGGAAGCGCAATTGTTTGGTGATAAGAATGCGGATAAAAATGTTTTCAAACGAGATAAAGGAATCACCGTTTGATGAAAATCATCATCCTTATCTTAATATTTAATTCCTCTTTGGCATTCTCTGCTAAATGGAGTCGATTTGTTACCACAGAAAATCACGATGACATCACCATCAGTTTTCGACAAATAAAAAAAGGTAATTCTTGGTCAGTAGAATGGCAAGTCAATAACAACAGCAACAATACGGTTGAGCCCTTCTTGAAAACGCGCAACTATTTTTGCGATGATAAAAACACCATGTCATTTAACAAAACCTCATTGGGAATTTATTTGCCCAAGACCAAGCGACATGGTGACTTAAAAGACCAGGATATTTGTCCACATAGCAAAATCAAATGGGTAGAAATAGAAACCGAAATTAGCGATATATTAATTAAGAGTCAAAAATATGATACGAACCGTTAACATTCAAGACTTAGATCGTTGCTTTGAAATAGAAGCTCATGCCTATTCTGGCGACGAAGCTGCCAGCAAAGCCAAAATCAAAAAAAGAATCCTCACCTATCCCCAGGGTTTTATTGTTAAAGAAATCAACCAAGAGGCTGTTGGCTTTGTCAACTCAGGCGCATGCCATCAGGTTGAATTGTCGGATGAAGATTTCAAAGAACTGATTGGCCACGATTCTGACGGCAAGCATATCGTCATTATGTCAGTGGTTGTGCATCCTGATTTTCAAGGCCAGGGTTATGCCAAAGAATTGATGCTAAATTTTATCCAATGCATGAAGAAAATGAACAAACAGGATATTTTTCTTATCTGTCAAACCGACTTGATTGATATGTATGCTAAATTTGGTTTTGATTACTTGCAAGCTTCTGATTCAGAGCACGGCGGTCTCGCTTGGCATGAAATGAAACTCGATTTAAAAAGTCTCTAAAGGCAAATTCTTACGACCCCATGATCGAGCCCTAGCACCCTTGAGAAAATAATTCAAACAAACGTTTGATTTATTTTCAAATTTGTCTATAATAGTTTGCAACGTTAATAAAAATAACAAACAAACGTCAAAAGTGACCAAAGAGGGCAATTCGATAAGCAATCTCAGGTCATGTCTATCAAAGTAATTGGGAGAATTTAATGAGCAAATTTCGTTTGGCGGTTTTTATCGCTTTTATTTATGTGGGACAGGTATCTGCAGTAACAGGACTCGCGCTGGTTCATGGCACAGGCAATCAGTCAAATGCCGCTGCCGACTATTGGCAATGGGGCATGGTCAATTCAATTAGACAAGGACTTTCTAATCAAAATAACTATGTAGTGATTAACTGTAATTTTGAAAAATACATGTGGGACTCTGCAGCAGCAGGGTGTTTGGCAACACAGTTGACCAACTTCATCAACTCCAAAGGCATTACCGATTTGGTTATCAATACACATTCAAATGGCGGTAATGTTATCCGTTGGATTATGTCTAACCCAACATGGGATTCTCGTTATCCTAACATCATCAGTAAAATTCGCTGGGTTAATGCACTGGCTCCATCCTCAAAAGGCACGCCACTGGCAGATGCAGTTATGCAAGGCAGTGTATTCGAATCAGCCTTAGGTTGGTTATTGGGTTATAAGAGTGATGCGGTAAGAATGCAACAAACCTCTTGGATGAGTTATTACAATGGCTCATGGTTGAATGGAACATCGGGTCGCCCTGCTTTACCCAAAGGTTTTTGGAATATCGTTGGAACAGACGTTGAAACTGCCATTTGGGATGGTGACAGCTACTGTGGTGGTTATGCACTAAACGTGGGATTAGAAATCACCCAAGCATGGTTAGCCTCTTGTTCTGATGGCTTCTTAGAATGTACATCACAAGAAGGTGCAGGCAGTACTTGGTTTCGAGACAAGTCTCGCATGAATGGTGGTGAACCACTTAGCCACAACCAATCTCGCCGTCAATGTTGTGGTTTAGATGTCATTTTACGTAACGATATATAAGGAGCACACAATGAAAACAAACAAATTATTAATTACCTTACTCGCTTGTTCAATTGTTGGTTCTGCTTACGCTGCTCCTAAAGCACAGTGGGCAACAACACTCTCGGACAGTAAATCAACATTAATTAGCCAAGCAATAAAAACACCACAAGTGAATACCAATCGCCAAGCAGTCAGTTTTAGCTACAAATTAGAAACAGAAGCGCAATTGGATTTTAACAACAAACCTTTTGCAGGCAATTCACGTCAATACTGGATAGACTCTACGGGCAATAAATTGCTTCAAGGCATACAATTGCCAGTGACCGGCGGCGATACCATTATCCGCATCAGTCCTTTGAGCAATAAAAAGTCGCTTCAATTAACAGCCAGCATGATTAAAATCCAAAACAATGGCGTTGATGCCGATATTCAAGTATTTGCTGATAGTGCTGACTTAAAAGCAACTGGTGCAGCTTTTTCAGACAACTCAATTGCCTTAAAAGTACAATCACAACCCGGTTCATTGAATCTAAAGTTGGATAATTTCGACGGTAACACCCCTTTTGTTGTGCATGTGTTTGAACCCAAAAGTGCTTATGTTTTGTCCCTGGCTACAACTCAAGCAACTTTCAACGCCAATCAAGAAATCAGCATAAACACCCAAATGTTGGCAGCAGGAAAAAGTATAAACAGCAATTTGCAGGGCTATATTAATCGACCTGATGGTTCAATTTTGGGAGAATTAACATTCAATCAAAACAAAAACGGCAGCTACTCAGCCAATCTTCCAGCCATTGGCGCACAGGGTCTGGCTCAAGGTTTATGGGAAGTACATGTATTTGCCAAAAGCAATGATAAAGGCATAGAAATCATGCGCGATGTACAAACCAGTTTTGCGGTAAATCTAAATTCAGCTGAATTTACAAACAACCTGAAAATGACAGCCAATACCATTGAAGTTGGTGTTAATGTCGGACTCGAAGGTCGTTATGAAGTACGTGGCGTATTGATGGGAATCAATAAAGCAGGTGAGATGCAACCACTGGCCATAACCATGACTGCTGATTGGTTAAGTGTAGGACAAAAGACAATTGCTCTAGAGTTGGACGCAAAATTAATCGCTGAATCAGGATTGTCAGCACCATTTTCACTTAAAAATGTACAGCTAACCAACCAAACTTATTTGGCACCTGTACAAAGCATACAAGCAGGAATCAAACTTTCAGGTTTTAATATTGGAAGAGAGTTAGATTTAAGATAATATTTTTTAATTATCTGCTTCAAAATGGCGAGTCTTTTTTGGACTCGCCATTTTTTAGAATGGCTATTTAAAGATTTTACAGTGATACAAATTGAATTTGCTATCTACTGTCATAATTTTAAATTTACGATTAAGCGCTTGCGAAATAAGCATCCGATCAAATGGATCTTTGTGGTGAAAAGGCAAATCCTTCAATGCCATCGCATCTTCAACAGAAAAATCCAACAACTCAAAACCAGATTCCTTTGCCACAGCAATGGGATCAAAATCAATATGTAGTTTTCCGATAGATGACTTAATCATCAGCTCGGTTACGCTTATAGAACTAAGATAAATGGTGTTGCTTAATGTTTGTAATGCCAGCAATTGTTTTTTTGATAATTTAAAAGTGTCCGAAATCGCCCATAGAAAAATATGGGTATCAATGATAATTTTCATTAATCTTTACCATAATACATGGCATTAATTTCCTCATTTTCATCTAAGAAATCATCGGGAATATCAATTTGACCTTTCAGCAAGCCAAGCTGTCTCTTGCCTGTTGGTTGATGAATAACCAAGTCAACAATGGGCAAATTATTTTTGGCAATCACTACTTTTTCTCCATGATAAACCATGTCAATTAATTGCGACAACTTGGCTTTGGCTTCAGATACATTGATAATCATAATTATTTTTCTTTAAATTAAGGTCTATTTTATCATAGTTGGTTAAGTTGGTCTACTTTATTAAAATCAATAGTATATTTCACAACTGGGTAGTTGGCTTTAGTCAACACGTTTTAGGATAAAACCTTCGGTTTAAAGGTTGACTAAAGCCAACTACCCGTATGAGCTTCTATATATGAAAACCATATAATAAATTTTGTTGTGATTGTTAAAGGTTTTGATACACTTAGTCTCATGAAAATAATAACTCTATTAATAGCCACTATTCTAATTAACACGAGTTCAATTGCTGCACTAGGCCCATTAAATCATCTAATTCCTGCTGATAGTTTTGGGAACTATTTTTTTAATGCAAAATATATAACGGAGGTTGACTTAAATATTGGTAAAGATGACGAAGGTTATTTACTTCAATTTAATAAATATCCTTCTTTTGATTCAATTTCATCGACTGTAATAATTCAAAATTACAAAACAGATAAGTACCGTATCGCATACACAACTAAAAAATGGAAGAAAAGAAAATATTCAAAAAGAAACATTAAAACAATTTATAAAAACATCCCAAATGAAACGGCAAGCCTAATAAGTAAAATCTATCAATATATGTTAATTCAAACACATTATTCTTATGTGGCTAACGACAATAAAGTTTGGGGGTTAGATGGAACAACCTATGAGTTTTTTATAAATTCTGCAAAACATGGGAGAATGTATGGAGAAACATGGTCACCTGATAAAAATACAGAGACTTATTATTTAGTAGCAATATCTGAAGCTTTAAACCAGTTTGTTAGGGGTAAGCTTCAAGAACAAAACTTAAATAAGTTTTTGAAAAACAATCTAATTAATTTAAAAGTTGAGTTTGAAAAAAACAACTCATTTAAAAAATTACTCTCTGATTTTAAATCTCAAGAACCTATATTAGAATGCAATACTGATGAATTTGTACCGCTGGTCGCACATGCTTCAATTGCAATTCAAGAATTAGCACAAGAAAAGAATATTAAAGAAACAGAAGTTGGCGCAATTTTAATGGTGTGGCGAATGGAAGCCTGTGAGTTACTTGATGAAAATGCTCATTTATACCCTGAAACGGTAGATGCAATAGATAAAGAATGTTCAAAATTAATTCGATTAAACGGAAGAAATGAAAAAGAATACATCGAAGATGCTCGTAAACATTTATCATGGCATAAAGACCCTAGTCATGTGGTTTTAGCATGGGCACAAAAAGTCAAAAATGTTAAAAGTCCAGCACATAATGTAATTGCAACTGATGGTGTCGAGGCGATCAGCGTAAAATACCCAGGTTATGGATATGATGGCGAAACAAAAGTTGAATGTATCAAACAACCCAATAGAATATTCTATTTCTAAAAATTATAGATTTATTTAAGTTGATTTTGAGGATCTCATAATTTTTTAAGTATATATATCATTAAAATTACTCTGTGAACTCTGCGTTCCTTAAACAGCGAAGCTGTTGGCGCAAAGCCACAATGACGAAGTCATGCCATTTTCAATTTTCAATTTTCAATTTCCTCCAAACTCCATCTAGGATAAGCCTTAATTATATTATTCTTACCCTGTTCTTTCATCAAACGCATAGCACCGGCAAAAGCAATCATCGCACCATTGTCGGTGCAGTATTTTAACTCGGGGAAATAAGAAGTGATTCGCAGTTTTTTGTCCAATTGTTTTAACTGTTTACGCAATTCGCTATTGGCACTGACACCACCTGCAATCACTAGCGTTTTATAATGGGTTTGTTTCATCGCACGGGCACATTTTTTGACCAATGTATCAACAATTGCTTCTTGGAAACTGGCGGCAATGTCTTTAACTAGTTGATCTTTGTCAGTGGTTTCGTTGTAGTCCTCTTTTTCCACTTCTTTCATCCATGTCATGCGTACTGCTGTTTTTAAACCTGAAAAACTAAAATCTAATCCAGGTCGATTCAGCATTGGACGTGGAAATTTAAAACGGGTTTTATCGCCTTGGGTGGCCAACTCTGACAATATGACACCACCAGGATATCCAAGACCTAGCAACTTGGCGGTTTTATCAAAAGCCTCTCCTGCTGCATCATCCAAGGTATCGCCCAAAATGGTGTAATCACCTATGGCTTTGACATCCACCAACATGCTATGACCACCCGAAACCAATAAACAAACAAAGGGAAATTCAGGCTTGTTATTCTCATCCAATAACGGCGCAAGCAAATGCCCTTCCATGTGATGCACTTCAACCGAGGGCAAGTCCAAGGCCCAAGCCAAAGAACAACCCACGCTAGAACCCACCAACAAAGCACCAATCAAACCAGGACCTGCGGTATAAGCAATACCGTCCAAATCCTGTAATGTAATGCCCGCTTCATCGCAAGCTTGTCGAATCAAGGGCACGGTTTTCTTTATGTGATCACGCGATGCAATTTCAGGGAATACACCACCGTATTGAGCATGTAGCTCAATTTGCGAATACAGTTGATCAGCGATTAAGCCAATGTCAGTATCGTATATCGCGATACCTGTTTCATCACAGGATGTTTCTATTCCGAGAATTTTCATTTGGATAAGTTGTCTTTAGTTGTTTCTGGATTTTGCCTACAATCAAGGACTCTATATACAATTATTTCTTTTAAATTTTCGATTTTATAATAGATTGCATAAGGAAATGTGCTGGATAGTTTTCTATAATAACCAAAATATTCTTGGTGAATTCCTGCATATAGAAGTAAAGAATCTATGTCAGAAAACAATGAATCAAAAAAATATTCGCCTAAATCCGTCGATTGTAATTCATAAAACTCTCTGCCTTTTATCAAGTCTTCAAAGGCAGAAGGTAGAATTTTTAGCTTCATTCAAACTCTTTTCTAAGTAACTGCTTGGCCTTGCTCCAATCGATGCTTTCCTCTTTTCCTACTAATCTCCTTTTTTCTGTTTCTAGCAAAGCATCGTTATGCCAACCTGGTGAGACATAATCATTTCGCAAATCTTTCCATAGGAACTCCATCACTTTAATTTTTTCTATCTTTGGTAATTCTTGAATATTTTGCAATAAATCCATATTAATTCTCGCTTAGTTTATTTTCAATATTTCACATTGTAAATCAGATTGTATCAATCTTCCCATCATTTTTGAAGTTGCCAAGCACTTTCCATCCTCGTTGATTAATAAAAATTGATCCAAACCCATCGATTGAGCAACACCTGCAGCCTTTTTACTGCCTGCAACAATCATAGCGGTGGCAGCGGCATCGGCTTTGGTGCCATTGTTAGTAATAACCGTAGCTGACACAATTTCTTCAACACCATAGCCTGTATTGGGATCGATGATATGTGCGTATCTTTTGCCGTTAAACTCATGGTAGCGTTCGTAATTGCCTGAGGTGAACATGGACTCATCTCCAATAACTTTTATCACAGCTAAAACGTCTTTTGAATTGGGTTTGCGAATCGCCACTTTCCAGTTTTTATCGCCTTTGCTACCGATACTGCGCAAATCTCCACCGGCATTAACGATGGCATTTTTGATGCCGTGGTTTTTTAGGATATTGATGGCTTTGTCGATGGCATAACCTTTCGCCACACCACCATAGTCCAGCCAGATACGTTGATTGCTTGAACTGATTCTGTTGCCATTGATGACAATATCATTCATATCTGGCATTTGAGCTAAAAAATTATTAACCTCAGGTTCACTGGGAGGTGGTTCTGTGATGGGGTAATCATCAGTATGAAAACCCCACAGATGAATCAATTCACCGATAGCTGGATTGAAATTGCCCAAAGATTGTTTGGACAACAATTGTGTGGTTTGAATAAATTGTACTTCTTCATCAGTCAATTCAAACGATTGCCCTGCACGCAATGATTTATTAATCTCATGCAAACGTCCATCTTTCCAAGCATGCCATTGAGAGTGCATACCATTTAACTCGGTTTCTACTTCACTTAAAGCTTGATTGACTAAATTCTCATCATCATGCCAAACCAAAACATCAATAATCGTACCAAAAATAAAATACTGCTTTTTAATTAATTTGTCTTGATTAGAACTACAAGCAACAATTAAATTAATAAACAATACCAGTACTGAGATCCTAGTAACGTTTTCAATTTTCAATTTTCAATTTTCCATTAATTGGCCATACTATAAAAAGCCAATTTATTGCCCTCTAAATCGCGCGCATAACCAAAGAACATTTCATCGCCACGTGGTCCAGGCTGACCTTCATCTTTTCCGCCGAGTTCCAAAACTTTTGCATGCATTTTTTTTATGGTCTCCAAACTATCCACCTTAAAGGCAGCCATCGTACCATTTCCGACAGTTGCTGTTTGTTTATCGTGAGGTGTGATTACTGAGAACATCGCATGTCCAGGTTTGCTTCCCCACAATATAATGTGCTCAGCTTCCATAAAACGAGTTGCACCAATTAGTTCAAATAACTCGTCATAAAATTTTCCTGCCTTTTCTAAATCGTTCGTTCCTACTGTCATGTATCCAATCATATTGTTTTCTCAGGTATTAATTATACAAGTATCTATTGTACATTATTGGCTGTCATATTTTATAATTCTATTTCAAATCCAGTATAAACAAAACGCGGCATACCTCCTCTAACACCATCAGGTTGACGCGAAACGATGTAAGAGTTGTTCAATAAATTTTGTACTCCTGCAAATATTTTTATTTTGTCATTGATGATATAGTTGGCAGAAAAATCGACCACAAAATAACTGTCTGTTTTGCCAAATCTTATGTCAGGATTCCCATCACCATTAAACGCCTGATTGACATTATTAGCGCTGGTAAAAGTAGCCGCAACATAACTGATGGTCGTTAGTAAGTTCCATTTGTCGGTTTCAAAGCCTGTGCCCAAACTAAAAGTTAAATCCGGGATATACGGTACATTATTGCCCTTTTTACCATAGCTAAAAATAGATTCTGGGTCGGTAGAACGAGCAGCATTTTGTTGTGTCGCATCGGTATAGGTTAAATTGAAAAAATAGGGATTGCGAAAATCCCAATCATTGTCATAACCCGCATCGTATTGAACTGAAAACTCCAATCCTTGACTGATGACTTCGCCAAAGTTCTCGCTATCACCAGAGCCTGCTCCACCAACATTGTCCACCACTATTAAATCTTTAAACCTGGTATAAAAAAGTGTAGCTTCGGCAGCCAAAGATTGTGACAAATTGCTGAATCTTAAGCCCACTTCAATGGCAGTACTCGTTTCTGGGTCTAGACCGCTGCGTGTTGCTCGCGGACTTGGTGGAGAGAAACCCGTGTGTACACCAGCAAAACCATTCAGTGACTGATTGAATTCATAAGTTGCCCCGATACCCATGACCAGCATGTTAAAACTGTTTCTGCCATCTCTTCCTTTGCTGCCACCCACACCTTGCAAAGTACCATTTGGGTCTTGTGAAAGTTGATCAAGCATCTCATAGCGAAGCCCTGGAGTCACTGTCCATTTACCAAACTCAAGCGTATCTTGTAAGAATATTGCCAAAGCTTTAGTTTGCTGGTATCTGTCGCCAGCACTGCCGGGGATACCATCTGTTCTGCCACTAATGCTACCGTCTTGTGCTTGAGCATAAATGTCTTCCCATTGAAAACGGGTCACGTCATCTTTGTGTTTACGCACACCAAAAACAACCTCATGAGATATGTTTTTCGTATCAAAGCGAGAAAACATCATGCTCTCAACACCTTGAGAACTGTACCAGCGATTGTTGGCTTTCACTTTCAAATCACAGGCTGAAAGTCCTCTTATGCAATCAAAAGATGCGCCTTGTTCTGCTAAAATAATGGAGGGTTTTTGACCATTAGCCTTGCTTAATTTGTACCAATTTCTACTGAAATCTGTTTGATAAAAAGTAGTGATGATGTCTAAATATTGGGTAGGGCTTACGGTATAACGCAAAGATGTTTGCGACTCTTTGCTATCAATATTGTCATACCGAGATGCAGAATACCGTCTATTTGGATCGGCTCTGAAATCTTCCTCTGATAACCCCAAATAGGTTTCATTGGCGTTTAATGCACTGTTTGCATATTTGAACTCTATCAACTGATACATTTCAGTATTGAGTTTCCATGACACTTTAAACAAACCATCTAGTTTACCAAAACCAGTTTCATTCCCATTATTAAAGTCAGGAGTTTCATCAATCCTCTTAAAACCACTGTTGTCTCTTTTGAAACCCTCAAGTACAAATCCAACTTCGCCTGCCTTGGTATCAACTTTATTGCCCACATAAGCATGATAACGTTTTTCATTAAATGCACCAAACGTTGCTTTCATATACATTTTCTTTTGATTGGGAATGGGCGTAGAAAGGTAATTAATCACGCCACCAGTGGTGTGTGGCCCAAACTTAATTTGGCTCGATCCTTTTAAAACTTCCAATCCATTCATACGTCCTGCAGTAGGCGAATAATACGCCGAAGGCGCAGAATACGGAGCTGGAGCTATTAGTATGCCATCTTCCATCATCGTTACCTTGGCACTGCGCGTGGTATCCACTCCTCTCAAACTGATGTTTGAAAACAGACCAAACCCATCTTCCTCTCGCACATAAACACCAGGCACCTTTATCAATGCTCTATTGATATCATCATAATTCTGTTCGCGTATATCGTCCCTGGTGACCAATTGTGCAGACCCAGGCATTTGACTAATATTTTCTTGACTGCCAATGACCATGATACTCTCAACTGGATCACTTTCTTCTTTTTTATCTTCGTTTACTGGTTCCAAAGCATTAACATTGACTACAAAACACAAAGCAAATAAGACGCTAAAGGTTTTGAAGTTAAGCTGGTTTTTGTACATTTCAATCTCTTTAAATTTAATTCGAGTGAATTATAGTAAGTTCAAATGCGAATGTAAATGATAATCATTATCGTTTACTAAAAATCACTGATTTATTTTAAAATAACCCAAAAACTAAAACTCATTGAATTTTTAAAGTAAAATAACCACACTTAAAGATTGTATCTAATAGTCTTCATTCAAAGACAAATGCGCTTGTAGCTCAGCTGGATAGAGTATCGGCCTCCGAAGCCGAAGGCCATGGGTTCGAATCCCATCAAGCGCGCCAATTTTACAAATATCAATTTCTAAAATCTGAAAATGAAATTATGGGGCTTGTATTAAACTCCTTCTCATATTATAGTCATATACTATTGATGAAATAATAACGCAATATATCGTATAACAAGTCATTTACAGAGATCGAATCATGAAAAAATTATATCCAGTTACCGAAAATTATAAGAAAAATACCCTGTGTGATTTGCAAACTTATCAACACATGTACAAAAACTCAATTGAAAACAATGAAGAGTTTTGGAACAAACAAGGCATGCGTTTAGATTGGATTAAGCCTTATACTCAAGTTAAGGATGTGTCTTTTGATAAGGATGATTTGCACGTTAAATGGTATGCAGATGGTGAACTCAATGCTTGTTATAATTGTGTCGATAGGCATCTAAAAGACAAGGCCGATAAAACTGCAATTATTTGGGAAGGGGATACTCCCAATGTTAGTAAAAACATTAGTTATCAAATGCTTTATGATGAAGTGTGTAAATTTGCCAATACGCTTAAAAAATTGGGTATTAAAAAAGGTGATTGCGTTACTCTTTATATGCCGATGGTGCCTGAAGCGGCGTATGCGATGCTAGCTTGTGCGAGAATTGGTGCCATTCATTCCATCGTTTTTGGTGGTTTTTCGCCCGATGCTTTGGCCAATAGAATCATTAACTGCAAATCAAAATTGGTCATTACGGCCGATTGTGGTAAACGGGGTGGTAAGAATATTCCTTTGAAAAAGAATGTTGATTTGGCCAGCGCTATTGTTGGCGTGAAAGATTATTTAGAGACTGTTTTGGTTATCAATACCTCTGATGAATCGGTTGATTGGTTAGCCCATGACCATTGGTATCATGAGGCCAGTGCGGATGTGGATAAAGATTGTCTGCCAGAGCGCATGAATGCCGAAGACCCTTTATTTATTTTATATACATCAGGTTCAACTGGACAGCCCAAAGGAGTTTTGCATACCACGGGTGGTTATTTGACCTATGCTTCTCTAACATTTGAATATGTCTTTGATTACCATGCTGGAGAGGTTTATTGGTGTACTGCTGATGTGGGTTGGATTACGGGTCACAGTTATGTGGTTTATGGGCCCTTGTTGAATGGTGCCACAACCTTGATGTATGAAGGCGTGCCCAATCACCCGGATTTTAGCCGATTTTGGCAAATCATAGACAAACATCAAGTCAATATTTGTTATACCGCTCCCACTGCCATCCGTGCGATTATGAAAGAAGGCGATGAGTTGGTTAAATCAACTTCTAGAAAATCATTGCGATTACTCGGTTCGGTGGGTGAACCCATCAATCCAGAGGCTTGGAAATGGTATTATGAAGTAGTTGGGGATTCACATTGTCCTATTGTTGATACCTGGTGGCAAACTGAAACTGGGGGTGTGATGATAACACCTTTGCCTGGAGCGATTGATTTGAAACCTGGGGCTGCCAGTTTTCCATTCTTTGGAGTTAAGCCACTGTTATTAGACAACGATGGAAATATTTTAGAAGGAACAGCCGCCGGCAATTTGGTCATTGATGGCAGTTGGCCAGGACAAATGCGAACAGTTTATGGTGATCATGATAGATTTTATACAACCTATTTTGATGAATTTCCTGGTTATTACACCACTGGCGATGGAGCCAAACGCGATGAAGACGGCTACATTTGGATAACGGGCCGCTTAGATGATGTGCTTAATGTTTCAGGTCACCGCATGGGGACTGCCGAAATTGAGAGTGCACTGGTTGCCCACCATGATGTGGCAGAAGCAGCGGTTGTTGGCTACCCACATGATATCAAAGGCCAGGGAATATACGCCTATGTCACCATCAATAAAGATGTCGAATACAGCGAAGAACTAAGAGCCGAATTAATCAAATGGGTCAGAAAAGAAATTGGTCCCATTGCAACACCCGATAAGATTCAATGGGCTCCGGGATTACCGAAAACCAGATCAGGTAAAATCATGCGCAGAATTTTAAGAAAAATTGCCGCCAATGAACACGAAAATTTGGGCGATGTTTCGACACTGGCAGAGCCGGAAGTAGTAGAGCAACTGGTGATAAATAGGATGAATAAATAATTGTTCAAACAACTTTTCTATATATAATCACGATTTAATTTGAACTATTTTGGTTTACTGCTATCATAGGTTATGTATTTAAAAGAGAATTTAGGTTGAAATCGTACAACAATAAAAATTGGGTGTTTATTATATTACTGCTATTTGTTAGCCAAGTAATATCTGCACCAATTTCTACTTGTTCATCCAGCCATGCAGATTCTAATTCAATGTCAGTAGTAGATTTAACCTCTAACTTGTCGCATGACATGTCATCAATGAACAGTAACAATACATCCGATTCTCATATTGATATGGATTGTTGCCCAGATGATTGTGATTGTCCTTCAGGCGTGTGTTTTTCTCTAGTATATCTTCTTAATGAAGATACTGAAATCAATTTTAGCAACATCTCAGATAGAATTGATATAACCAATCAAGTGGTTAGTAATCAAATCTTATCTTCAATTTATCGCCCTCCAATCTTTAGTTAACACAAGATAGTTCCGTCTGTACAAGATGGATTTGTAAGATTATTTCGTCGTTAACTGGAGAGAAACTCTCCTAAATTTTTAAATTACTGAACTGTTGTTTTAACAAATCAAAAACAATAATTTGTTATGAACAGTCAGCCACCCAATTGGAGGGTATTATGATTTTAAATCAAAAAACCAATTTGATTTTAGCTTTATTGCTAACATTAATTGTTTCTGCTTGTTCTTCAGCCAATGAAAATTCTGGAGCTGTATCAAATATTAAAACTACGTCCATTGAACTGGATGTTTATAAAAGTCCTACTTGTGGATGTTGTGGTAAATGGATAGACCACATGAAAGATGAAGGCATTTTAGCCAAACCACACAATACCAATAACCTTGCAAAGCTTAAAGATGAAAAGAATGTACCTAAAAACTTCAGATCATGTCACACAGCTGTAACTAAAGATGGTTATATTTTTGAAGGTCACATACCTGCAAAGATAGTTAAACAATTCTTAAAAGATAAGCCTCAAGACCTAGTTGGTCTAGTTGTACCAGGCATGCCAGTAGGTAGTCCTGGTATGGCTTATCAAAATAAATTTATGCCATACAATGTCTTGTCAATTCACAAAGATGGCTCGGTTTCACAGTATGCAAGAGTCAATACTGAAAAAGAACAGTTCGAATGAAACTATTTTCAAATAAAAACACCCATCTAAACGGAGGAAAAAATGTCGTTTAAAAATACCCTAGTGGTACTGTTATTTGCAGTATTTGTAGTACCCGCCAGCCAGTCTCAAGAACGTTTGAGTTTAGAAAAAACCATTTCTATTGCTCAACACAATGACTTGTGGTTGATCAACAGTTTGTATCAACAAGAAGCTACTGAAAGCTTAAGTGTTGCAGCAGGACAATTGCCTGATCCCAAAGTATCTTTGGCCTTCTTAAACTTTCCAACTGATACTTTTAACTTCGGGCAAGAACCCATGACTCAGTTCAAGGTTGGTGTATCGCAAATGTTCCCGCGTGGCAGCACATTGTCATTGAAGCGAGAACAATTGGAATTAAAAAGTGACATTTTTCCTTTTCAACGATTAAACCGTTCTGAAAAGGTCAAAGTGATTACCAGCCAGTTGTGGCTTGATGCATACAAAGCACAAGAAAGCATTGCCTTAATTGAAAAAAATCGCGGTTTGTTTGAGCAATTGTCTGAAGTGGCAGAGTCTTCCTATTCATCAGCGATTGGACGTACCAGTCAACAAGATATTGTAAGAGCGCAGTTGGAGTTGACCCGATTAGATGATCGACTCACTATGCTCAATCAAAAATTTGATAAATCTATTCAGAACCTTTCTGGTTGGTTAAATGATTATTATTTACAGGATTATCAAAATTTTAATGTGGTTGAAGGCATTAATCAAAGTACAGAAATACTTTTAGACAGTACCTTGCCCAATTTAATCATCGATAATAGAAATTATTTTAGTATCGACAACGACAATGAAATATTGAGCCTAATAAAAAATCACCCTTCTATCGTTGCATTACAACAAAAAAGGATTGTTAGTGAGAAAAATATTGACCTAGCAAAACAACAATACAAACCTGGTTGGGGAGTTAATGCCAGTTACGGTTATCGTGGCGAATCCCCAAGTGGCATCAATCGTGCTGACTTCCTTACTCTAGGAGTTACTTTTGATGTGCCTCTGTTTACCAAAAATAGACAGGATAAAAAATTACAAGCTGCAGTTGCCCAAACAGGTGCCGTTGAAACAGAAGAGTATCTGATGTTGCGACAAATGTTAGCATCATTTAAAGCATCGCTTACTCAGCTCAACAGGCTCAATGAAAGACAAAAATTGTATAACGATATATTGTTACCACAAATGAACGAACAAGCAGAGGCGTCGTTATCGGCCTATACCAATGATACAGGAGATTTTGCAGAAGTGGTTCGCTCTAGAATTGCAGAATTAAATGCACAAATTGATGCACTTACAATCGATGTCGATAGACAAAAAATTATCGCCTCACTTAACTACTTCTTTAAACAAGTATAAGGAACAAAACAATGAAAAAACCAATAATAACACTCATTCTTGGCATTGCCATAGGCTTCGCCGCAATGTTTATAATTAACAAATTTCAATCATCAGATACAGGTTCTGCATCATCTGGCTCAACAAGTGATGCGCCAAAAGAAAAGAAACCTTTGTATTGGGTCGCTCCGATGGATCCAAATTACAAAAGAGACAAGCCAGGAAAATCTCCCATGGGCATGGATCTAATTGCTTTTTATGCCGATGAAGGTGGCGGTGTAGATGAGGGGCCGGGAACCATTCGTGTTTCTCCAGATGTGATCAATAACTTAGGTGTTATTACTGCCAAAGTCAAAATGAAAACTATGCATACACAGATCAATACTGTTGGTTATGTACAATACGACGAAGACGAAATGGTTAAAATCTATCCACGCGTAGATGGCTGGATTGAAAAACTTTATGTTAAAGCAGCAGGTGATCCAGTAAAAAATGGCCAGGTTCTCTATGAGATTTATTCTCCAGCTTTGGTCAATGCACAAGAAGAGCTCATATTGGCATTGAGTAGAAAAAATAAGCGTCTAATCAGTGCAGCAAAAGACCGTTTAAAATCATTACAAATCCCTGATCAGGCCATTAGAAAACTAATCAGCACCAAAAAAGTACAACAGAATATCGCCTTTTATGCACCTCAAGATGGTTATGTAGAAGATTTGAATATCCGACAAGGCAACTTTGTAAAACCTGGTACCAATATCATGTCGATAGCTAAATTAGACAAAGTTTGGGTTGAAGCTGAAGTTTTTGAAAGACAAGCTGGACTGGTTTCTGTAGGTACTGCTGTGTCAATGACCTTGGACTTTTTACCAGGAAGAACATGGCGCGGCAATGTTGATTATATCTATCCAAAACTAGATGCTAAAACTCGTACTTTAAGAGTTAGATTGCGTTTTGATAACTCAGATTTAAAATTAAAGCCCAATATGTTTGCACAAGTTTCGATTCATATTCAGGACATTGAACCTACATTGCTTGTTTCCAAACAAGCTGTTATTCGTACGGGTCAATCTAATAGAGTAGTGTTGGCACTTGGTGAAGGCAAGTTTAAGTCCATTGAAGTTCGCGTGGGCAGAATAGACAATGATCACATAGAAATTTTATCAGGAATTAATGAAGGTGAAAGAGTGGTTACATCAGCTCAATTCTTATTGGATTCAGAATCAAGTAAGACATCAGACTTCAAACGAATGAACCATGAAGCAGCTGCCCAAGAAGAAGATAAACCTGCATCTGCAACAACAACTGGGACTATTAATTCCATAATGCTAGGACACCGCATGCTAAATATTAGCCGCGAAGCCATAGAAGAGTGGGGAAGACCTGCAGCCACTTTAGATTTCATGGTTGATGAAAACATTGATATTGAATCCTTACAGAACAATAACAAAATTTATTTCACTTTTATGATGAAAGATGGACAGTTTGTTATAACCAATATTCAAGCTTTAGCAAGCTTAGATGAATAGGAGATAACCCATGATAGCTTCTATAATTCGTTGGTCCGTTGGCAATCGTTTTTTTGTATTGCTGGCAACTGCCATGTTAGTAGGTCTAGGCTTGTTTTCTTTAAAAAACACGCCAGTTGATGCTTTACCAGACTTATCTGATGTACAAGTCATTATCAAAACATCATTCCCTGGTCAAGCACCACAAGTGGTCGAAGACCAAGTCACCTATCCCTTAACCACTGCGATGCTGTCGGTGCCCGGCGCGGTTACTGTTCGGGGATACTCTTTCTTCGGGGATTCGTATGTCTACATCATATTTGATGAAAAGACCGATTTGTACTGGGCTCGATCGAGGGTATTAGAATACCTCTCACAAGTTGCACCAACTCTGCCTGCTAGTGCCCGTTCACAATTGGGTCCTGATGCAACTGGCGTGGGTTGGGTCTACATCTATTCTTTAGTAGATAGAACTGGTAAAAATGACTTAGCAAAACTACGCAGCTTGCAAGATTGGTTCTTAAAATATGAACTGCAGACAGTATCAGGTGTTTCAGAAGTAACCACATTGGGTGGCATGGTTAAACAATACCAAATAAAAGTAGACCCTGATAAATTACGGGCATTGAACATTCCTCTATCACATATAGCCAATGCAATTAAACGAGGCAATCAAGAAATTGGGGCCTCCGTAGTGGAAATGGCCGAAGCAGAATATATGGTGCGAGCCACCGGCTATTTAGAAAATGCCTCAGACATAGAAAACATCCCATTAGGATTGAATAAAAATGGTACACCACTGTTATTGAAAGATGTAGCAGAAATAGATATTGGCCCACAGATGCGACGCGGCGTAGCCGAACTTAATGGCGAAGGAGAAGTAGTTGGTGGTATTATCGTCATGCGCTTTGGTGAAAATGCACAAAAAGTCATTGATGGTGTTAAAGAAAAACTAGAACAGTTGAAAAAAGGTTTACCAGCAGGTGTGGAAATAGTGCCTGTCTATGATCGCAGCGCCTTAATTGAACGAGCGGTTGAAAACTTATGGCACAAATTACTTGAAGAATTTTTGGTAGTAGCGCTGGTTTGTATGGTTTTTCTATTCCATGTTCGCTCATCACTGGTAGCAATATTTAGTTTGCCAGTAGGTATTCTAACTGCTTTTATGATCATGCACGCACAAGGTCTAAATGCCAATATCATGTCATTGGGAGGTATTGCCATCGCCATTGGCGCCATGATTGATGGGGCGATTGTATTGATTGAAAACATGCATAAACACATGGAACGAACCCCGCTGACCAATGAAAATCGATGGCGAATAGTCGCAGAATCGGCCAGTGAAGTAGGGCCTGCTTTGTTCTTTAGCTTGTTGATTATTACCGTTAGTTTCGTGCCAGTATTTACTCTAGAAGCACAAGAAGGAAGAATGTTTGCACCCTTGGCATTTACCAAAACTTACGCAATGGCGGCCTCTGCATTTTTAGCGATTACATTGGTGCCTGTATTAATGGGATATTTCATTCGTGGAAAAGTATTGCCTGAGCATAAAAATCCAATTAATCGGGTTTTGACTGCCATCTATTTACCCGTATTAAATAAAGTATTGCGTTTTCCTAAATTCACTTTATTGCTTGCATTATTGATGTTGGGTGTTGGAATGTATCCTGTTAATAAAATTGGTGGTGAATTTATTCCTCCATTGGATGAAGGAGATTTAATGTACATGCCTACTACCTATCCGGGAATATCCATTGGTAAAGCACGCGAGTTATTACAGCAAACCGATAAGTTGATAAAGACCGTGCCTGAAGTGGTGACTGTATTTGGTAAAGTTGGGCGTGCAGAGACTGCCACCGATCCAGCTCCTTTAACCATGATAGAAACTTTTATTCAACTCAAGCCAGTAGAAGAATGGCGTCCAGGTTTAACTAAAGATGATTTGAAAAAAGAATTAGATGCTTTGGTCAAAATCCCAGGATTAACCAATGCCTGGGTAGAGCCTATCAAGACTCGTATTGACATGTTAGCCACTGGTATTAAAACCCCTGTGGGCATAAAAATTGCCGGGCCAAAACTGATAGAAATTCAAAAGATAGGCAAGCGCATTGAAGAAATTCTAAAAGATGTCCCTGGCACCGCTTCGGTATACTCCGAGCGTGTAGCTGGTGGTCGTTATATCAAAGTTGATATTCAACGAGAAAAAGCAGCACGATATGGCTTGAATATTGCTGACATACAAATGGTCGTTGCCAGTGCCATTGGTGGCATGAATGTTACCCAAACTGTTGAGGGATTAGAACGGTATCCAGTAAACTTACGTTACCCACAAGATTACCGTGATTCTCCTGAGAAGCTAGCCCTATTACCGATAATTACACCAATGGGACAAAGAATTCCTTTGGGAGATGTGGCCAATGTATATGTTGAAGATGGTCCTCCTGGTATCAAATCCGAAAATGCCCGCTTAAATGGTTGGTCATTTGTCGACATTGAAGGTATTGATGTTGGTACTTATGTAGTTGATGCACAAAAGATTGTACAAGACCAATTGGAATTGCCTCCTGGCTATTCTATCAGTTGGTCTGGACAATACGAGTATATGGTAAGAGCCAAAGAAAAGCTTTCTTATGTGGTTCCTTTAACATTGGCCATTATCGTTATTTTGCTTTTCATTAACTTCCGTAATTTTATCGAAGTTGCCATTATTATGGGCACATTGCCCTTGGCTATGGTTGGTGGAATTTGGTTAATGTATATACAAGGATTTAACTTTTCCGTAGCAGTGGGTGTGGGCTTTATTGCACTGGCTGGAGTAGCGGTTGAAATCGGGGTCATCATGTTGGTATATCTAAATCAAGCATACAACGCTATGATAGAGGAAAGCATGAAGAATAAAGTTGTTCCTGATGTTCCAACACTACAAAAAGCCATTATTAACGGTGCGGGCATGCGTGTGCGTCCTGTTATGATGACTGCTGCTGCCATTATCGTGGGTTTGTTGCCAATTTTATATGGCACAGGCACTGGTTCTGAGGTAATGAGCAGAATTGCAGCACCAATGGTCGGCGGCATGATTAGTGCTGTATTACTGACCTTATTGGTGGTTCCTGCAACATTTTATATGTGGCGCAAAGTGACCATTTCTAAAATGACAAAGAAAGACTTAGAACAACATAATGTAAAACAATATGAATCTTAAGGAGAAAAAAATGAAGTTTAAATTAGTACTTTTAACGATGCTTTTTGTATCTAGCACCTTTGTGCCAGCACATGGCGAAGATAAGCATCAGCAACAGGTCGACCCCAATAAAGCCAAAATACTTGATATCATCGCTGGTATCAAGTATGGCTGGGAAAATGGAGATGGCAAGCCATTTAGAGACACATACCTTGACTTTGAAGGAGCAAGGTATATCGAATCTGGCGGGCAAAACAGTGGATTAAATGATCTTATTTCTCACCATGTCGAACCTGAAAAAGACGCACTTGAATATTTAAAGTTAGATTTTTCAGATATTGAAGTGCACTTTGAAAATAATTTTGCTTGGGCTATTGCCACCAGTAGAGTCAAAGGAAAGGTAGGCAACAGTGATAGAACTTTTGATAAAACAGGTTACCAAACTTTCTTGTTTCGTTTAGTAGATGGTGATTGGAAAGTAGTACATACCCATTCATCCTCGCGTGATTACAGACCTAAAAACAAGAAAAGCAGTGGTCATGGTGATAAGAAAAAAGAAGAAAAGTCTTCAGAAAAACATGATTCAAAAGAGCACAAACATTAATTTTGTGAAAAACAAGACTTCTACAAGGGCAAGAGATAACAATTCTTGCCTTTGAAAGAACTCTTGAATGAAAAGCCAATATTAAGAGAAAAATATGAGAGATAAACAATTAAGTAGAAGAAATTTTGTGACAGGCATTGCTGCAGGTGGGGTTTTGTATGGCTTGGGTGGAATATCCACAGTCAACGCCATGAACTCTTCTGCTTCTAAAGAATTTCATCAGCACCCTTTTTTAAAAGGCAGCAATTTCAAACTTAATATAGGATACAAAAGTGTTAACTTTACAGGTAAAGACAGATTGGCAACGACTGTTAATAACTCCCTGCCTTGTCCTACACTGTATTGGAAAGAAGGCGAGTTAGTTACCCTTAGAGTGACCAATAATTTAGCCCATTCTAGTTCAATTCACTGGCATGGTCTTATCCTGCCAACCAATATGGATGGCGTTCCAGGCTTAAGTTTTGATGGAATAAACCCAGGCGATACTTTTGAGTATCAATTCAAGGTCAATCAAAGCGGTACTTATTGGTACCACAGTCATTCAGGCTTTCAAGAACAAACAGGCATGTATGGTGCTATAGTTATTCAACCCAAAGACCCTGATCCTGTAAGTTATGACCGAGAACACGTGATTGTGTTGTCAGATTGGTCAGATGAAAAACCCGAAAAAGTTTATAGAAAACTCAAGAAAATGAGTGACTATTACAACTTTCGTGAACGAACCAACAGTAATTTATTTGATGAAATTAAATCCAAAGGAGTCAAACAAACCTATAAAGACCGAAAAATGTGGAATAAAATGCGCATGAGTGACCGTGATTTGTCCGATGTTACAGGTTATACCTATACTTATCTGATGAATGGCGTGACTCCAGATGAAGGCTGGAAGGGTCAATTTAAAAAAGGTGAAAAAGTTCGCTTGAGAATTATTAATGCCTCTGCCATGACCTTGTTTGATTTCAGAATACCTGGTTTAAAAATGAAAGTTGTCGCATCAGATGGACAAAACATAGAACCGGTCACCGTTGATGAATTTCGCATTAGTGTAGCAGAAACTTATGATGTGATTGTTGAACCAAAAGATGACAGAGCTTATACCATCTTTGCTCAAAGCAATGACCGAACAGGCTTTACCCGAGGCACTTTGTCTCCAGCAGCAGAACTTACTGCTGACGTCCCAGACATGGATCCACGTGTGATATTGGGTCTTAAAGACATGGGAATGAGCGCAATGGCTGGAATGTCCAGTATGAAAGGCATGGGTGATATGTCAAATACACCTGAAAGCAAGAGTATGGACATGAATAAAGGAATGATGGACCATTCTAAAATGGCAGGCATGACTGGAATGTCAGTTAGCCATGATTCCATGAAAATAGCAGGAAAGGCTGGCTTTGGCAGTGAGCTCAAACCCACTCATGTAAAAACTGAATTTGGTCCACATGTCGATATGCGAGGTATGTCACCACAAAATGGTTTAACAGACCCGGGAATTGGCTTGCGCAATAACATGGAGTTATACGGACGTAAAGTACTGACTTATGCAGACATATTTAATTTATATGAAACCGAAGACAAACGAGATCCAAGCCGTGAAATCGAACTACACCTTACTGGCAATATGAGCCGTTATATGTGGTCGATGAATGGCATTAAATTTGCCGATGCTGATCCTATACAACTTAAATATGGAGAACGCGTCCGCATCACTATTTTCAACGACACCATGATGTCACATCCCATTCACCTACATGGTATGTGGAGTGAGCTGGAAACCAATGAACCCAATAATATTCCAAAGAAGCATACCATCAATGTGCAGCCTGGTTCCAAAATTAGTTATTTGGTCACCGCAGATGCAATGGGGCGCTGGGCTTATCATTGCCACCTGTTGTATCACATGCCCGGAATGTTCCGCGAAGTACAGGTGAGTTAAGGAGAATATGATGAAAAATACAACGATTAAATTATTGTTTATGGTATCAATGCTTCAATCCTCTTTGGGCTTTGCAGGTGCTGTCGATGATCCACTTATCAGCAAGTTTATGTTCGATCAAATGGAATCGAGGGGTGCAGAAGGTGGCAACCCCTTTGTTTTATCGGGGCAATTTTGGCTTGGGCATGACTTGAATAAGTTATGGATAAAAACTGAATTTGAAAGAAACAATGGCAGCACCGAAGAAGCAGAAATACAAGCTTTATACAGTAAAGCTGTAGCACCTTATTGGGATGTACAGATGGGCATTCGTTCAGATTTGGGTGTTGATTCATCTCCCAATCGAAACTGGGCTGTATTCGGATTTCAGGGATTAGCGCCCTACTTCTTTGAAATAGATACTGCCTTTTTTATCGGTGAAAATGGCAGGACAGCCTTACGATTTGAAGCAGAGTATGAAATATTATTTACCCAAAAACTGATTTTAACCCCAGAAATAGAAGTCAATTTTTATGGTGAAAATGATCCTCAAACACGCGTCGGAACAGGTTTGTCTGACAGTGAGGTTGGTTTAAGATTACGTTATGAATTTCGACGAAATTTTGCGCCATATATTGGGTTAGTAAAGACAAATACATTTAACAAAACGGCTGACTATTCACGTATTGATGGTCAGCTAGTGAGTGATTCACAGTTTGTAATAGGAATAAGAGCATGGTTTTAAGATTATATACAATTAATAAAGATAGGAGAATACTATGAAAGATCCAGTTTGTGGCATGAATGTCGATAAAGAAGCAAAATACAGCAGTCAATTCGATGAAGTTGAATACTTTTTTTGTAGTGAAAAATGTTTCGGTAAATTTACAGCGTCCCCTCAATCGTTTATTAAAAAAGAGAAAAGTGATTGCTGCGGACATTGTGATTCAGGTTCAAAGGACAATAAAAGCAGTACAGACACACAGAAACCTGCAGCAGTTGATGCCATTTATACCTGCCCGATGCATCCAGAGGTTGAACAAATCGGACAAGGTTCTTGCCCAAAATGTGGCATGGCATTAGAACCTAAAGATATTCCAATGGCTGCAACAGAAACAAAATACACTTGTCCGATGCACCCTGAAATTATTCAAGATGAACCGGGCAATTGCCCAATTTGTGGTATGTCTCTTGAATCGATGACAGTTGAAGTTGAAGAAGACAATCATGAGCTCATCGACATGACTAAACGCTTTAAAGTCAGTGCCATACTCGCAATTCCTGTTTTTATCTTAGCCATGATTGCAGATTTGGTGCCTTCTTGGTTGCCTGATGGACTGTCTATGATTACGGTACAATGGATTCAATTTATTCTCGCCACTCCTGTAGTTTTATGGGGTGGTTGGCCATTTTTTGTTCGAGGATTGCAGTCCTTAAAAACCATGAATTTAAATATGTTTACTTTAATTGGTATTGGGTTATCTGCAGCATGGATTTACAGTGTAATTGCCATGTTTTTCCCACAATTATTCCCACCAGATATGATGCATGAAGGTGTTGTTCCAGTTTATTTTGAAGCCGCCGCCGTCATTACTGCTCTGGTTCTGCTGGGACAAGTATTAGAACTGCGTGCACGTTCTCAAACAAACGAAGCCATTAAGTTATTATTGGGCCTGGCTCCAAATACTGCACGAATAATTAAAGACAATGGCGAAGAAGTAGATATTCCCATGGAAGATGTCAAAGTCGGTGATAAATTGCGCATTAGACCTGGAGAAAAAGTACCCGTTGACGGTGTGGTGGTTGAAGGCAGTTCATTGATTGATGAGTCTATGGTAACCGGTGAACCCGTACCCGTGACTAAAAAACAAGGTGATAAAGTCATTGGTGCAACAGTTAATGGAACCAGCTCATTGGTGATGGAAGCACAGAAAATTGGTTCGGATACTTTGCTGTCTCAAATTGTACAAATGGTGGCTCAAGCCCAGCGCTCTCGCGCCCCAATTCAAAAAATGGCCGATACCGTTTCAGGATTTTTTGTGCCCATCGTTGTAGTCATTGCACTGCTGTCATTTGCCGCTTGGTATATTTGGGGACCTGAACCGCAATTGGCTTATGCCATGGTTAGTTTTGTGGCCGTTTTAATTATTGCTTGTCCTTGTGCATTAGGCCTTGCTACACCTATTTCAATCATGGTTGGAACAGGTCGAGGCGCAATGGAAGGTGTGCTCATTAAAAATGCTGAATCTCTAGAAATTCTAGAAAAAGTGGATACTTTAGTTGTCGACAAGACAGGTACATTAACCGAAGGAAAGCCCAAGCTTACCGAGATTATTGCTGCAGGTGGATTTGACAGCGAACAAATTCTCAATTGGGTTGCCTCAATTGAAAAATACAGTGAGCACCCTTTGGCAGAGGCGATTGTTGAAGCGGCTAAAGAACAAAATATTGCCACCACGGATGTTGATGATTTTCAATCAGTCACAGGTAAAGGAGTCACTGCTGAAATTGGTGGTAAAAAAATGGCTTTAGGCAATTCTAAGATGATGAAACAAGCCAACACAGAAGCCACTGAATTCTTCGCCCAAGCTGAAAAATTGCAAGAACAAGGACAAACAGTTATGTTATTTTCAGTTGATGGACAACCAGCTGGTTTGGTTTGTGTGGCCGATCCCATCAAACAATCCACACCTGATGCGATTAAACAACTACATGAGCAGGGTTTAACTATTGTAATGCTCACTGGTGACAACGCAAAGACTGCACAGTCTGTTGCCAGCCAATTAAATATCGACCGAGTTGAAGCCGATGTTATGCCTGATCAGAAAGCGGCCATTGTTAAACAGCTACAAGCCGATGGAAAAATTGTCGCTATGGCAGGCGATGGTATCAATGATGCCCCTGCACTGGCTCAATCCCAAGTAGGTATTGCCATGGGAACTGGCACCGATGTAGCGATGGAAAGTGCTGGTGTGACGCTAGTCAAAGGCGACCTACGTGGTATTGTTAAAGCCATTGGTTTATCGCGCGCCACCATGAAAAATATTAGGCAAAATCTATTTTTTGCCTTTATATACAATGCTGTTGGTGTACCAATAGCAGCCGGTGCACTGTATCCTGTTTTCGGTATATTGCTTTCTCCCATGATAGCGGCAGCTGCCATGAGTTTTAGCTCTGTATCGGTGATAGTAAATGCTTTAAGATTAAAAAACGCAAAGATATCTTGATCAAATAGGAGAAATTAAATGGGATTATTACCTTTGTTATTAATAGCCGTATTTTTTTATTTCATGATACGTTTTGGCTGTGGGTCTCATATGACCCACGGTAACCATGATAAGTCTGAACCTGAAAAGCACTATGATCCAGTCAGTGGAGACTTTGTTAATGATGACAGCGGTTACGGTAAAATTATAGATGGGCAACTTTACCGATTTGTTTCGAAAGAAAATTTAGATCGCTTTGACAAAGATCCAAATCGTTATATAAATTAACACCTTGTTAGGAGAGATTAGCATGCAACACAAAATTTCATTATTCGCTTTTGGACACGCAAGCAGCTTGTTTATTGCCATCACATTTGTTTCTTGTGTGGTTTTCGGGCTGTTATTACCAGATTATGCCATGTATGGAGTCTGGCTAAAATTACTGCCAGGATTCGAGTGGTTAACCCTTAAAGGCTTTCTCATAGGTTTGTTAGAAAGTTATGCCTATGGTTGGTATATCACGCTAATATGGGTGCCTTTATACAACTATTTTGGCAGTAAAGCTTCTTAAATCAGGAAACTTAATTTTTTATAAGATGCAAAATTTAAAATACTACATTGAAGGAGACTTGCTTTATGCTGATATGTTAAAGGCAATAGATAAAGCAACGATGTCGATCAATTTAGAAAGTTATATTTTTGCCAATGATGAAGTGGGCAATAATTTTATCCAATTACTGTTGAAAAAACACGCACAAGGTGTGAGTATCAAATTACTTATTGACTCTGTGGGCTCAAATAGATTTAAGAATTTTAAGTTTTTCAAAATACTTTCGAAACAAGGCATAAAGTTAAAGTGGTTTAATCCTTGGTCCTGGAGAGAACCCTTTAAATTTAATCGCAGGAATCACAGAAAATTGATGATTATAGATGATAAAATATGTTTCATGGGAGGTTTTAATTTACATGAGGAATCTTCAAAAAAATATTTTGGTGACGAACGTTGGAAGGACAGTCATATTGGTTTTGAAGGTGAATTGACACAGCAACTTAGCCAACAATTTTCATTAATGTGGAATGGTAAACTCAGAAAACTACATTCTATAAAGAGTTTAAATGGGTTTACAAATGTATTGCCTAACTCTTCAAGAAAGTGTCGAAAGTTGCTGCTATGTAAATATTTAGCTGCTATCAATAATGCCAAGAGTTTCATCTGGGTTACCACTCCTTATTTTGTTCCAGATTCACATGTGGTTAAATCATTGGTCAAACGGGCTCAACAAGGCGTTAATATTGTACTTTTAATTCCCAAATACACCGATCATGCGCTATTAAAATATGCTGCATATTGGTACTACCAAAAATTATTAAAGGCTGGAATTAAAATTTATGAGTTCGGTAATAGGATGTTACATTCTAAAACGTTAATTGTTGACAACAGCTTAGCCATTATTGGTTCTGCGAATGTGGATTATCGAAGCTTTTTTATTAATCATGAAATTATGTTATTCAGCCGTCAAAAAGATTTATTGAATCACTTAAATCAAGATTTTGATGACAACATCACATTGTCCGAACCAGTTTCACTTAAACAAGCTTCATCTCGGTCTACACTTAGTGTAATAAGCACATTTGTGGCCTATTTGATGCGTCGATGGCTGTAGTTTTAATCAGAGGAATTGTTATGAACAAACAAAACAATACACAAAATGCTTCAACTAACCACAGCTTTCATGGCATGAAAGCTGATGCACGTGCCCTGAAAATTACAGGTTGGCTCACTGGAATTTATTTCATTATAGAATTATTTCTGGGTTTTTACTCTGGTTCTGTAGCGGTTATTTCAGATGCTTTTCATACTTTCTCTGCTGTTGGAGGGGTATTAATTGCTTTAATTGCCAATAAAATCGCCATGCGGTCGCCTGGTAAAAACCATACCTTTGGGTTGATTAGAGCTGAAATTGTTGGCGCCTTACTCAATGGTGTGTTTTTATTGTTAATGGCTTTTTATGTGTTATGGATGGGCTATAGCCGTTTACAACAAAGCATAGAGTTGCCCACAAATATAATGTTTTTGTCGGCCTTTGGTGGATTGATAACAGAAGTAATTGCCATGCGTGTCATGTGGAAAAGTCAAAAAAATAACCTCAACATGAAAGGTGCTTTTTGGCATGTAATCCAGACATTTGTTGGTAGCATTATCATCATAATTGCAGCTGTTGTTATTAAATTAACGGGTTGGTATCCGATTGATCCAATATTGGGGATGCTCTTTGGTCTGGTTTTATTTGTGGCATCCATTGGTATTATTAAACAAAGTTTTAATATCCTATTAGAGACCACTCCTAAAGATATTAACTTAGATGAAGTAGTTAAAGAATTAAATGAAATAGAAGCAGTTGTCAATGTCCACCATGTACATGCATGGGCTTTAACAACGGGTAAAAATGTCTTCATGGCACATTTACTTATTAAGCAAGATGCTGATCATGAACAGGTTTTAGAAAAAGCCAGTCAAGTATTTACAAACAATCCCAATATCTATTTCACAACAGTACAAGTTGAGAAAAAACACCATGAAGACAATGAAGCAGAATTTATAGACTACACAAAATCATCCACACAACAAAAACATTCAGAAAGCCACAATGCAAACTGATAAATCAATTGTGCTATTGTTGATTGTCGTGATGTTTTTTTGGGCATTGTGTTATCCACTCATTTTGTTGGGGTTGGAATATTCGCCACATATCTCCTTTGCCGCTATGAGAGCAACGGCAGCTGGAGCAATAATGTTATTAATAGCTACTTTCACGGGTAAAAAACATCCCACGGATTTAAAGATGTGGTTTTATTTGTTTTTGATAGGCGTTGGTGCAACTGCACTGGGTTTTTACGGTATGTTTCATGCCTCAGAATTTGTAAAACCTGGATTGGCAACTGTTGTAACCAATCTGCAACCTCTATTAACTGCCGTTTTTGCATCAATGTTCTTGCATGAAAAAATAACTAGCAAAGGTAAGTTCGGTTTGCTCTTGGGATTTGTTGGCGTACTAATAATTGTTTATTCCTCATGGTTAAACAATGGTTCAAGTAATGCAGGATTATCTGGCTTATCTTATTTGAGTCTCTCAGTTTTAGGGCTTGCAGTATCAAATATTTTAATTAAGAAAATAATTGGTAAAATTGATGTATTCATCGCAATGGGTTGGCAATTGTTCTTGGGCGGATTAATATTGTGGATTGTGGCATTGAGTACAGAAAATATTAGTGATGTTGTCTGGTCTGAGGATTTTGTATTGAGCCTAATAGGACTGGTTTTACTTGGAACCGTTTTGGTCTATTGGTTATGGTTTTCAATTTTAGAAAAAACGCCATTGAATTATGCCAATTCTTATGCCTATTTGGTGCCAGTTTTTGGCATATCAATGGGAGTTATCTTTTACCAAGAAACTTTTACATTACAAACTTTCATCGGGATTACAATTATCGTACTTGGTATAACTATCAATATTAATCAAGGAGAGTAAACGAATTTAGAAATACTATTATTTCTGTAATAGTCGAACTTTGTGACTCAAAAACAAAGAACTTAAAAGAGTTATACAAAGCTCTTATAAATATTATTAATTAACATCCAAAATAGGAAAAACTATGAAAATTTTAAACAAAACTCTATTGTTAACTACAGCAACGTTGGCACTTGCTTTTACAGTTAACGCACATGATCCAAGCATGCATGCAAAAAAAGCGCCAGCCA
>JAJRQG010000014.1 GCA_024280395.1 Gammaproteobacteria bacterium
AGGGCTTGTTGAAAAAGTCCAAACAGTCTTTCAAGACCCTTCGACTCCGCTCAGGGTGACTTGAAAGACAACAGCTTATAATTTGTCATACTGAGCGGAGTCGAAGTATGTTCCAATATAAGAGGTTTTTCAACAGTCCCTGAATAGTGGGCTACCCAGTATGCAGTTGTAGGGTTCAGGCCTGCCTGAACCTTTCATAGGAACAGGCAGGCCAGTTCCCTACATAATTCAAACAGGAAATCCCACCATTTATGGTGGGGAAAATATGTGATTGACAAATAAAGCTAAAACAATTATGTTTTAAACAAATAAACGATAAAAAAGTCTATATCTTATACGCTTTGAAAGGAGGTGAAAAAATGAAGCAGATTTTATTATTAGTAATACTTTTTAGTGTTGTGTCATTTTGGGGTTGCGAAGGAACTACTACTGACGATGAAGGAACCTCAGCAATAGAAGGTTTAGTTGTCGATTCCGTTAGCCAATTACCTATTGATTCAGTTGCCCTATTTTTAAATGATACTATTGGAAATACTAATTCATACACCGATAGTTTAGGTGCATTTCAGGTTCCTATATGGGGAAGCGGAGTAAATAAAGTGTTCTTTCGAAAGCAAGGATATTTTACTTTATCTCAAATTATTGATTTTAGGACCAACCCAAAAGATTTAAGAATAGAATTAGTAAAACAATAACATTGGAGGAGTTATGTACAATAATTGTTACAAACAACTTGGGCTTTCTTTCTTTCTTTCTTTCTTTCTATAACTACATATTCAGCAAACCTGCAGTTGGTAGAATTTAACACCAATAACTACGATTCATTACAAGTCTATATCAACAAAATAGAAGAAAAGGGGGTAATGGCAAGGCATATATTTCCACCTAATACAGTAATCTTTGAAATGTACAAACGTACCGATAAAGTATTTGAGAATGAAACAACAATATCTCAAACTTACTCATCAGAAACAGTTGGTTTGAATAAACTGAATACTGCTAATAAAGTACACACCGTATTTAAAAATCTTATACAACCTCAAGAAAGTCTAAAATCTAACACCGTACCTGTTCCCTTATCAGGTTGTGTAGAACATGGTATATTGCCTGATTCAATAAATGCATTAAAAAATCAACAAAATTTATCCGCAGATATTCAAACATCTGTTACTGAAAAATTAACTGGTCAATATTTAATAGGTTCTATTGCGGTAGGTATTTATTTGATGGAGTCAACAGGTTCTCAGGAAGATTGGTGGGCAGCAGCTGAACAAACAACTTTTAATGAAATAGTGGAAGGACTCGACTGGCTTTCTGAAGAAGCACTTAGTCGTGATATCAAAGTAGTCTGGGTCTATGCACCAGTTGAAAAAATTTCTACGAACTATGAACCAATAAGTAATAAACATGTACCACTATTTGATATCTTAACTTTAAATTGGGTATTTGATTGGGTTGATGATATTTTTTCAGCACACGGTTTTACAGATGAATGGGATGGTGCATTTGGTTTAGCTAATCAATTAAGACAGACCTATAGAACAAATTGGGCGGTAGAAATTGCTGTTGTAATGGATGAAAATGATCCTGATCATTTATTTAGTGATAATAAATCTGCTTATGTAGTAAGTCCTGCTAATGGCTCTTTAAATAGAGGTCCTCTTGTTGTCATGACATATAATAATGGTAATTATCAACCTTGGAGGATGGACTATGTGACTGCTCATGAAGTAAGTCATGTTTTTGGTACTTCAGATGAATACAGCTCTTGTGATTGTGGAATTGAAGATAGTTATTTGCAAACTACCAATGGTAATTGTGAAGATTGTAACCCAACACCTGTTGCTTGTTATATGACAGACTGGATAAGTGGTTACAAAGAATATTGTGATTTTACTGCTCATGAGCTAGGGTGGCGTGATAGTTATGACTCTGATGGAATAATGGATCCTGTCGATCCAAACAGTGGAATGTTCGCTTGGATAAATCCTGTAGCTGCGGGAGATTTATTAAGAATCAGAAATATTGGAAATTATTTAGTTAATAATATCTTAGTTACAGAAGAGATGTTAACTGGACAGAACATGGATGTAATATTATGGGATGGTGGTCAATATGATAATACAATAGGGAATTATGGGATTTATAATGTATCTAAAAATGGTGGAAGTGATTGGAATGAGCTATTAAATTTTACTAGTACTACAACTACTTTAATATCTAATCATAATTATAACCTTGATAATATTAGTTATCTGAATAATTCTCCACAATATATTCGACATACTATATTTGATTCACTTGGGAATATATATAGTAGACCAAGTTTTGATGTTATGACGAACACTCAAGTTACTGTTAATACCAATACACAAAGTTTTCCTGATGGAATCTATACCTCTGAAGTTTTTGGTTGGACTCCTTATGGTGCTAATAGTAATATTTCTACAGTTCAATTTATTAATTATGTTTGTGGTGATATTGATAATAGTGGAGCGGTAGATATTGCTGACATGGAATTTCTTGTTGCATATATGTTTCAAGCTGGCTCTGCACCTGTACATATGGCATCAGGTGATATTGAATGTGATGAGCAAATCGATATTGGTGATCTTGCTGCTTTGGTTGCTTATATGTTTCAAAATGGTCCAGCAATAGAATGTTGTCATAGTTTATAAATAAAGAATTATACTAACAAAAGCGAACCCTAAAGAGAGTTCGCTTTTGTTTTATTAAAAGGTAAATAATTTTTGCATCCACAACCCTCAAATCCGCATATAACTACAAATGAAATCAGCAATTGACTTATTTGTCAGTTTCAGCTATCTTCAAAACTTACAAATAACAATCTCTTTTACTAATAGGAAACAAGATGAAAAAACTATCAATATTACTGCTTGCTCTCTGCCTTTCAAGTTCTGCTTTTGCGGGAACCGCTGTTACTCTGAAACTCTCAGGTGATGGTGCTATAAATGACTCAACTATTGCTGTTGGCAAAAAAGTCTCGGTTGATGTCTATGTCAAAAATGAAGGAACTTTCAAAGGGATGTCACTCGGCTTCAAACTTGAATCTGACAATATTAAAAAAGTGCTGCATCCATCAGATTCTGCAAACGGTGTAAATAAAAATGGTGATGTCAAAGCATACAATGGCTGGCAGGATAAGTCGGTTTGGGATTTAGGCTTTTTTATTGCTCCAACCGATTGGGACGGCGTCCTTCCTGATCTCTTAGGCTTTGGCGGAGTAGGAATGTTCAAAGAATATAAGCCACATGAAAATAAAAAAATGTTATCCTTTGACCTGATATTTGAAGAAGCAGGAACAATTACAATTGACTCAGCATTTTTTAAACCATCTGGACGTTGGATGTTTGCAGAACCAAAAACACCACCAATTTGGGACGGTCCGTACACTTTTACCGTCAAAAAATAATATGCAATTTTCAGAGTAAGCGAACTTTTTCTTATGCAAAAATATTTACTTTTAACATTTATCACTGTTGCTATATTTTTTTCTCAATCTTTTGCACAAGATATAACAAAATCTTCAAATAAAAATTATAGAATCTCACTTGAACAAAAAGAAGTCTACTACGATTTCGATTATGATACAATAGAGGTTCAAATTAATTCTTCAGCACTCAAGTTAAAAGGTTTTGCTCTCAAGATTGCGACACAATCTCAATTTGTTCATATTGATACAATTATAGCGGGTGATTTTTTCAATGAGTGTGGATGGGAGTTTTTTAATACCCGTGAAATCATCTCAGATTTCACCGCCGAAAATTATATTCAAGCGTGGCAGATTATTGGTCTCTCAGAAATTTTCCCCGACTCAATCTCGCCTGTTTGTTATGCCAATGAGACCAAACAATCACTTGCCAAAATTGTCATCAGTCGCAACAAATACTCACAACCGATAGACTCGCTTGTACCTTTCTTTTTTCTCTGGGAAGATTGTGCCGATAATACTTTGTCGGGGATGTCTGGTAATGAACTTTTTGTCTCAAACCAAATTTTTAAGTATTTTGAGAACCAACCACAATTTGAGAAAAATCAGTTCCCGTCAACACAAGGGGTATCTCAAAAGTGCCTAAATAAATCTTCGTTAAATGCTCCAGTAAAAGCGGTTGATTTTATGCATGGGGGAATCATGTTGGTAAATAGAGTGCTTAATGATTCGCTTATTTTAAATAGATAAGTTTAATTAAATCAGATGTTGTCGCTGATTCAAGTCGAGCAAAATAAATACCTGTCGACTGTGATTGACCATTTTCATCCGAACCGTTCCAATAATAAGAATATTGTCCTGGAGAAAACCGACTGGCAGCAAGGGTCTTTATTTCTTGTCCTAAAATATTAAAAATCGACAATTTTAGATATTGGTTTTCTGTCGTAGAAAATTCTAACCGAGTCTCACCATTAAATGGGTTGGGATGGTTTTGAAATAGCTCAAAATTGTTTGGCAGTTCTTTTAAAGCAGTCTGTTCACGAATGTCTGTTGATATATCAAACCGATACGACTTAACAGTATCTCCACTTATGCCGACAAAATTCAGTAATGGTTGTTTATTGCCTGTCTCATAGAAAAGAGTGCTTTTTAGGCTTGATTCTATCTCTGCCGAGTCGGTGATGACCCCATTAAGATAATTCAGCATCAAAATATTTTTATCATTATTCGTTCCGATAAGTAAATCTTTGGATTTAAAGATAAAAGAAAAGTCGATTCCAGTAACATTGTCATTATACCAGATTTCAGATGGAGAGCCGTTTGAAAAATCATAGCATGCGATATGGTTTGCTTGCCCATAATTCCCAAGTAAATCTACAGAATTAGCATGAATAATCAGCTCATCGGTAAGAGAACTCGGAGCAAAATTATCAATATGAATTGAGTAAGTGTTATAACTTGAAGTAGTTAATTCAGTATTTAAATATTCAAGATTGTCATAGATGTAAACATAATCTTCTCCAAAGGCTCCTTGGCTACCATCATTGTTTTGGTCAGTAAAATCATAAGAGGTGTAATATCTTTCTTGATAGACATAATTAATACCTTCTGTATTAAATAATTTTCCAGGGAAAATAGATGATTGTGATGTGCGAGTATATGATCCAGTTAAATCTAAATCATAGATAATTGCTGTAGAAACATTATTGGTTTCAAAACCAATTGTATTAAAATAATTATCTACTTTGTAAGTACATTCATAAATTACAATCTCAGGGTTCTTAGATGATGGATAAAATTTCAAATCAAAACCAATCATTTTAGAATGTGTCGCATCGGATAAGGAGACAACGCCCATATCAGTTTTTGTTGTAATTGTTTTTTGATAATATGTATGATTGAAAAATGTCGTTAAAATAATTTTAGGGGGAAAATCTGTTTCAGCTGTCATGGTATAGAGATACATCGTATCTTTGAATTCTGAATATCTTAAAATTGTTTTAAGTGGGGGAGATGGCAGATTAATTGAAATAATCGTATCAGATTCAAATTTATCAATTATGAGATTTTTAGAAGAAGCGTTAGTATACACAAAACCGCTCAATTCATTTTGAGCATCCAAAATTGGTTCGACATGCACTATATTTTCACCATCGAGTATAACTTTTTCGTAAAAAAGTTGCGATGGTGCGGAAAAAACTGAAGATGATAAGGCTGTCAAAAGAATTATTATTTTTACCAAATTAGTCATAGGCAATCTCTCATTTATGTCTACAAAAAACAGACGTCTAAACTATTTGTAAAGTTTAAACATTTTAAAATAAATTAAATTGTCTTATTTGCCAGTAACATGTTGGGAGACAATAACTCTTTGATTTTAGATTCCTGTTGACTTTCTTTAAGAAGAGTATACATTGCATCAAAGTGTTTAAAAATAAAATTGACGCTCAAATTAGAAGGAATTCTCATGCGATTGTATGAATTTGAAGGGAAAAACCTCTTCAAAAAATTCAAAATTCCAGTCATGGAAAGTCGTCTGGCATCAACTGCCGACGAAGTCTATTCTGCCGTTTCCGAACTCAATATCCCTGTTGTTTTAAAAGCCCAAGTCCTCACCGGTGGTCGTGGCAAAGCAGGTGGTATAAAATTTGCCGATGGTGCCAACGAAGCTCGCACAAAAGCAGACGAGTTGTTTAAACTGACTATTAAAGATTACCCTGTTGAAAAAGTTCTTATCGAACCAAAAATCGATATCAAACAGGAATACTATATCGGTATCACTATCGACCGAGCCAAGTACAAACTTGTTGTCATCGCATCAGGTGAGGGCGGAGTTGATATTGAAGAGACTGCCGAAAAATCTCCAGATAAAATTGTCAAATTCCCAATTTCTATAAATGAAGATTTGTATACATTTGATGCTTTGCTTATTGCTAAGAAAATTGGCATACCACAAGAGTTAGTCAAACAAGGTGCCGCAATTATTCAAAATTTACTCAAAATGTTTAAAGCATACGACGCCAAGCTTGCCGAGATAAATCCCCTCGTACTTACAACCGATGGAAAACTAATCGCTGCTGACTCACGGGTTTCTCTTGATGACGACGCAACTTTCCGTCACAAAGATTTAGATGAGCTTAATGTCGAGCATCGCCATGAAGAAGGCGAAATGACCGTCCGTGAAAAACAAGCGACCGAGTGGGGTATTCCATACTTAGATCTTGATGGCAATAT
>JAJRQG010000015.1 GCA_024280395.1 Gammaproteobacteria bacterium
AATTTGATTAATGCGCGGAATAGGTAATCCTAAAATAGCCCTGACATGCAAAGAAAACTCGGATAAATCTTGTGAAATCAAAGTCACCAAACCTGTATCATGTGGTCGCGGAGATACTTCAGAAAATATCACATCATCACCTCGTACAAACAGTTCCACACCAAACAAACCAAAGCCACCTAACTCATCGGTTATTTTGGTGGCAACGTCTCTGGCTCTGGCCAAGGCTAAATCTGTCATTTGCTGTGGCTGCCATGATTCTTGATAATCACCATCTACTTGTCGGTGGCCAATGGGTTCACAAAATGAAGTCCCATCAATGTGTCTAACGGTTAATAAAGTGATTTCATAATCGAATTTAACAAACCCTTCAATAATGACTTTACCAGCTCCAGTTCTGCCTGCTTGCTGAGATACATTCCAGGCCGCTTGCAATTCTTCTTCTGAATCGATCTTAACCTGTCCTTTACCAGATGAACTCATCACGGGTTTTACAATACAAGGGAAACCAATCTTTATTGCGGCAAATTTAAACTCATCGAAAGTGTCCACAAATTCATAAGGACTAGTTGTGATATTTAACTCTTCAGCTGCTAAACGTCTTATCCCTTCCCTATCCATGGTTAAGCGTGCTGCTTTAGCGGTGGGTATGACATTAAACCCATCAGATTCTAATTGAACCAACTCATCGGTAGCTATGGCTTCGATTTCAGGCACAATGACATCTGGTTTTTCTTTTAATATGATTTTACGTAACTGTGCGCTATCAAGCATATCGATCACATGCGATTGATCTGCAACATGCATTGCTGGCGCATTGGCATAACGATCTACTGCTATGACGTGACAGCCCAATCTTTGTGCTTCGATGGCCACTTCTTTGCCTAATTCCCCCGCTCCCAACAATAAAACACTGATGGGTTTTGATTTTTTGTGTGTAAATAAATCTGACATAATTGAATTTCCCAATCCTTTTCCTTCTCAATTTCGAATTATATCACTTGGGGAAATTTTTAGTATTGAAAACAATCAGAAACCACAATTTTGCAGGTTAATTCACATTTAGAAAGAAATCCACTATCGTCTCACTGGCATTTATTTCCCTAGATAGATTTCCGATAATTCCTTTTGGAAGATACTGTTTGCCTCCTGGCCAAGTGTGACCACCTCCTTCTATTTCTAATAGTTCTACCTGACTTTCCCCTGTACAATTGAGATATTTTTTGGAGATGACACTTGTGTTATCGAATTTGCGGGTATTCTTAACAGTAATTTTAGGTTTGGAATCACACTGATTGAGCTGAACAAAGGTTTCAATAGTCTGTTGTGTGGATAAAATCATTCCTTTACTTTTAGCAAATTTAAATGGTTTCATGTTTCCGCCAAAGTAAGGTACAATTGGATCTTGCGTACCATTTATCAATAAAAAAGAAATAGGCTTGTCAATATTTAATCCACGATTATTAACGCCCATTTGTGCAGTAACCGCAGCAACCGAAGTCACTTTTCGCGATAATTCTTGTGCTATTCTTATCGACATAAATCCACCATTGGACATACCCGTAACAAACACTTTTGTGACATCAACATTGTATTGATCGATGGATTTATCAATGAGCGCTGAAATAAAGGCCACATCATCGGTTTGATTCTTTCTATCACGGCCATCATTCCAATGACTATTAATGCCTTGAGGATAAATTAACAACATTTGTCGATTATTGGCCGCTTTTTCTAGTGTATACTTTGTGGTACCTTTATTGAATTTTTTCCAGTTGCTGCCACCACCATGCAGTGCGATAATCACTGATATTTTATCTATAGCTTGATAGTTGTTTGGGTACTTATAAACATAATGTCGGACTTGCCCTGCTATTTCTATACTGTCTTCAACAAAGCCATTGGAATTTACATTTGCAGAAAACAATATCAATAATAATGAAAATAACAACAAGTTGCGCATATTTATTGAACCACAGGATCAAAAAACTCACCAGAAAGTGCTGACAAAGTTGTCCTTCCAATAATCCAAGAAGCAACTGAATTTCCTGGGTATGTCACATCGGTTGAAAAGTCAATTTGTCTATTGGCGATAAATTGTAAATTCATGTTGCCGATTAAACTGTTGGTAGGCGATACATATTCACAATCAGGACAAAACCCTTGGAATGACAACATCTCTATACTCGAATTTTGGGTATTATCTCCACTGCCCAATGACCATCTTGGCAGCCCATTTTCGTCGTAATAATAAATTACAGCCACTTGTGCTTCACCTTGAGTATAAACGGTAATTCCCCAACCCGATTGATCGACATCATAATATGTGCCCGTAAATTGCTTAGTGGTTGACTTATTTGACACCTCGAAATGAACAAATGGCTCAGAACCACCTCGCCCATTTATATCCCATGAAAATGTGCTATTCTTACCATCTGAAAAAGCCAGATTGGCTGTTCCAACCACGGTACTGGTGGCTATATTAGTTTGATCATCCCAAGTAAGTGACAATAAATCTGCTTGCCAATTCGAACTATTTTCGCCAACGGCTATATACCACGTAGGAGAACCATCATCGTTGTAGGTATACCAAATGAGAAATAAACTATCACCAGAAATTTGTATATCCAATCCATGGCCACTGCGTTGAGGATTGAACCAAAGCCCTGTTATCGGTCTAATCTGCTTTGAATTGGCATCTGTTAAATCAGATCCATTGATGATTTCTTGAAAGTCATAGATTCCATCACCATCACGGTCAAAAACCAAGCGTTCACCCAATCCTTTTGGCACAATACTGTAGGTTAAAGGCCTGTCTTGGCTTGCCATTGACATAAGCCCTAAACTAGAAATCGATTCACCCCGCTCAGAGACAAACATTGTTTCAGAAAAATCATACATATAACTGCTATCGCTGACGCTATCAACAATCAAATCCACTTTCCCAGTACTGGCAATGGTGATTAATTCATCCACTTGATCACTCATTTGTGTCGCATTCACCAAAGTATATTGATGGCCAACACCCGCATGGGTATCTTGTGACTCTTCAGGTGTGGCGCCCAAAGGGATACTGCCGTTATCCAATTCCGAGCCTGAAAAAGCCATCATCAAAGCCACCAAATCAGCCACCTCTTGGTCTGAGTCCACGCTAAAAGCACCCGCACTTAAAAACCTGGCCACAGAATCAATCGCACCATCGTGTAAGAAACCAAAACCCAATAAGGATTCACTGCGTGACATTTCAAAGCCCACTTTGTCATACATATTGCGCAGTTGTGGTGTTTTAATGGCCTTTTGAGTGGAACCATCAACACTGACAATCCCCAAATGGTTGGCATCATTGGGTCCCAGTGGCATGGTTTCACCACCAATTGATGCATTGATTGTGCCTAATTTTAAACTGCCATTAACGGCCATCCCTGTTGGTAAGGTATGACAACTGCCACATTGAAAAACGTTGTCTAACAAGCCTAAATTAAATAATTCTAAGCCGTTCTGCGGATTTCCAACTCCCAATGGCTCTCCTGCAGGAGAAAATCGGCCAGAAGTGTAATGATTGGTTAAATCTATGCTTGCTGGCAATGTATTGTCTAAATTTCTAAAAGGATTGGGTGGAAAAGTAATGGTAGCAAGCATGGTTTTGAATTTTTGCAATTCATCACTGGTTAACTGTGTGTCATCACCATTAATACTTTCAAAAGCTCCATTAAACTCTTCAATTCCATTCCTGTCTCCTCGCCAATGAAAGGGTTCATTGCCTATAATATCCTGAAAGGTTTGCGTCATCATCGGTCCTTTCATGGGATGAAAATTGGTACAGTCAAAATTTGAAACACCTGAAACTTGAGTTTGGCAATTTTGATTGAACTCTTTAACTTCTCCCGATGGGTCACCCAAATCCCATGCCAATTTATCCATTCTTGCATCGACATGGCAAGAAGCACAGGCAGCTTGACCCAAACCTGAAGTCTCATGCGTACCATATAAAAACTTTCTGCCTTCTTGAATGGCAATAGGCAGTGGATTAAAAACTTGGGTTTTGGCTATTTCACTATTACTATTGATATCAACAGTCGAAAGACTGGCTTCAAAATGATTCCACACATACAAACGGTTATTGTTCTCATCCATTGCAAGCCCAGTTGCACCCTCTCCCACTTCGATTCTATCAACCCGCACACCATTTTGATCTATTACTATCACATTGTTTGAGCCCATTCCTGTAACATATCCGCGATTGCCACTGCTGTTCCAAACAATTCCACGTGGATCTCCAATGGATTGATTGCGAATTGATTGTACAACCTTTGAAGTCAGGTAGTTTAAATGTGGATTGAGGTCTTTTACCATTGGATTGTTAAGATCATTGGCATTGACAATACCTATATTTGCTCGTACAAAAATACCATTCAAAATGGGTTCATATCTAATTTCATTGATGGCATCTGTTCCAATCATTGTCACTTGATTCTTGGCAGCATTGTATCCAATTGCCATACCAATATTCATCAACCCAGAAACATAAGATACTTCATTGGTAGCCGTGTCAATCACAGTAATATCGTGATCCAATAACGTCCAACCAGGGATTCGGCCAGATAATTCCGCCTGATCGCCACTGACCATATGTGTCCAATCTTCACCATTGTCATCTAACCATTTGCCATCATTGGTCTGTTTGATAATTAAAGAAACTTTGGGGGGCGTTGGTAAATCTGGATTCATGGCTGGCAGAAAATTATTGCCATCGTTGGGTGGCGGATTTTGACCTTGATAAGGCGAGGCACCTCGGTTCACTGGATTGTTCGGAAAAGTCAATGTACCCATCGTCTCATCTAACCCACCTGCAAGAACAGTGGTTTTATTGCCTGATTCAAAACTGGCAACATAGACTTTACTTCCGTCATTGTTAACTGTCATGGCACGTGGGTCTTCTGCCATCACATTTATCACCGATGGGGCAAGATTCACATCATTTAATTGATACACCAAAATTTGGTTAACCGAAGAACAACTAACAAAAGCCTTATCATTGGCGAAAACCACATCAAAAGGCTCGTCATTGGCCTGTAATGTATTGATAACGCGACGATTTTCAAAATCTACAATCGTGATGGAATCTGAGATGTGATTCACTACCCACAGCTCATTATTGTCCTTAAAACGAACTGAGACAGGATCCACTCCAACTTTTACATGTCCCAACCTTGTAGGATAGCCCAAACTGATGTCAAACAATTGCACACGATTATCGGCGGTATGGGCAACCGCTAGACGCGTCTTATCGGGTGAAATATCCAAGGCATGTACGGGGTGATTTTCCCAATTAACATAAGGTACATCAACAGCAGCTGCAGCAAAAATTGAAGATGAAAACAATAAAATAAATAAAACAAATCTCATAAAAAAATATCCAACTTAATAATCAGATAATTCTACCACAATAGAAGTTATGATTTTGTAATATTTTGTATCAGCCAAATTGAGATTGCAAATATTGAATAATATCTGATGATTCATACATCCATGTATATTTGCCTTTGTCATCTTCAATTCTTAAACAAGGCACTTTAATCGCACCACCATCTCTGCCCAATTCATCTCTGTACTCAGCATTATTCATCGCATCTCTGGTTTCGATGTTTAATGACATCCTTTTCATGGCGCGACGTACTTTTATACAAAATGGACAAGCTTGGAATTGATACAATTTGAGTTTCTCAGTTTGTTTATTAATCTCAGCCTGGGCCTCAGATTCTCTGTCAACTCCTTTTGGAGTAAACACCCAACTAAAAAACAAGATAATTGAACCCAGAATTTTACGAATAATAAACATAGTGATTTGATAGATTTTAAAGGAGCAGATTATGTATGATGGGCAAATATAAAGCTATGAATTTCCCGCATTAAAACTCAAAACCTCTTCTATTGTCTTACAACCCAACAATACCATCAACAACCGATCCAAACCTACGGCAATTCCTGAACAAGCTGGCATACCATTTTCCATGGTAGCTAAAAGCCGACAATCAACGTCAACCATTTGTTTACCCTGTGTTTGTCGCTTTTGGTTGTCTACTTTAAATCTTTCTAGTAACTCTTGGCTATCGGTCAACTCTTGATAACCATTGCCCAGTTCTTGCCCTCGATAAAACACTTCAAAACGCAATGATGTGCTTGGGTCATGTGGATTGATTTGCGATAAAGCAGCTTGTGAGGCAGGATACAAAGTGATAAAAGTGAGGTTTTCTTTGTTTAGTTTGGTTTGTATTTGGGTGGCGAATAAGAAATCCAATGCTTCATCTCTGCTTAATTGACTACCCGAATAGCCAAAATTAGCACAATATGTATTTAATTGTGTATCAGTTACCAACGATAAATCAATGGATAAAAATTGTTGGAAGGATTGATTAAAAGTCAATGTTTCGACATTTTCAAAGGGTTGACTAAAAGCTGAGAAAATAAATTTAAGCAAATCTATAACATCCTGAATTAATTGCTTATAATCAAAGTCAACTCTGTACCATTCAAGCATGGTAAATTCAATGTTGTGGGTTTTGCTGATCTCTTCTTTTCTAAAAACTTTGCCGATTTCAAAGATGTCACCGATTCCACTGCACAACAATCTTTTTAAAGGAAACTCTGGAGAAGTTCTGAGATAACTTTTTGAACAATCTAAATTGATTGATTGCGAGGTAAAGCTTTCAATATTGACATCGGTATTGCCTGCTGATGACAATATAGGTGTCTCTACTTCAAGAACATTGTGATGGGCAAAATATTCACGAATTTTCGACATTAAAAATGCCCGTTGCTTTAAAGTTTGCAACGGACATTGTGATTTCCAGTCTGAGTTCATATTTTTTTTCTTAAAAGTAACATTAGATTATCTATTTGGAATATTGAGCAAAATAGGTTAATTAAATATCGCGAAATCCATAGTCACCTATGGTTTGAGTGATTTTAATCAAGATATGAAGCTCAATTTTCAAAGAGATGAACTAATCTTTCACTCTTGAACAGTATTCACCCGTTCTGGTATCTACTTTAATCACTTCACCAATTTGTACAAACAAAGGTATTTGTACAACTGCGCCACCTTCTAGCGTAGCTGGTTTACCACCACCACCTGATGTGTCACCCTTTAGTCCAGGATCGGTATCAACGATTTTTAAGTTAACGAAATTGGGAGGAACAACAACATAAGGTTCTTCATTGAATAAAGTAACGGTACACATTGACTCTTCTAATAGCCATTTCGCATTGTCTCCAACTGATTCTTTACTTGCTTCAATTTGTTCATAAGTTTCAGGATGCATAAAATAATAATATTCACCATCAGCATACAAGTATTGGTAATCCGTTTCCATTACATCGGCTGTTTGCATTTTATCTGTTGATTTACAGGTTTTGTCTACTACTCTTCCTGTTTTTAGATTTTTAATTTTGATGCGAGTAAATGCCTGGCCTTTTCCTGGCTTTACCATGTCTACATCTGTGATATTCCATGGTTCATTATTAATCAACAGCTTCATGCCATTTTTAAATTCATTTATACCTACGTTTGCCATCTTGACTCCAATATTCTTTAATTTTGCGAATAATAACATAATGTAGAGGGTTATTGTATAATTGCATTTTTTTAAAATAGTCATTTGATGAAAAAATCCACATGGAGAGATAAAAGTAAAAATCATGTTAACCCAGATGATTTTTCAGAAATAGAACAATACGACAAAACAAGCGAAGGCTTGTTTAGATTGCATGTTCCTGAGTATTTTAAAAAACTCATAGACTTTAACAATGCCAATGACCCTTTGCTTTTGCAGATCCTTCCTTCAAAACATGAACATGCTAACAGCGGCCACTTTAGCAAAGACCCTGTTGGCGATCTCAATTCAAGAAAAGCCAAAGGTGTGATCCACAAATATCATGGCCGAGTTTTATTAATAGCAACAGGTACTTGCGCAATTAATTGCCGCTATTGTTTTAGAAGAACATTTCCTTATACAGAAAATAACGCTTCGGCATACCATTGGAAAGAGGCTATCGAATATTTGAAAGAAAATCTAGACGTGCACGAGGTCATTCTTAGCGGTGGAGATCCTTTGATGTTGTCAACAAAGGTATTAACTCGTTTTACCGATCAGTTAAAAACAATCAAACACATCAAGACATTTAGAATCCATACAAGAATACCATTGGTCTCGCCTTCTCGAATCAATGATGAATTTATTAATTGGTTAAGTAACGTAAAGTTAAATAAAGTAATGGTTGTTCATTGCAACCATCCCAATGAATTAAAAAAAAACCATAAGAAAGTTTTTAAAGCAATAAATAAAACCAATACATTTCTATTGAATCAAAGTGTATTATTAAAGAATATTAATGATGACGGAGAGATTTTATCCGAACTTTCACACAAATTGTTTTCCTTTGGTATTTTGCCATATTATTTAAATCAACTAGACAAAGTAATTGGTACAGAACAATTTTTCATCAGCAGAGAACAAGCAAAAACGATTCACCAACAATTACTTGCAAAGCTTCCTGGATATTTGGTTCCTAAATTGGTTGAAGAAATCTCTGGTAAAAAGAATAAAACTCCATTGATTTAATTTCACGACAACTAAAAATCTGTTATGATTTAACTTTAAGCCATAGTATTGGAAATTAAATTGTCAAAAGATCAAACCATTCATCTAGTTATTGTCCATAAACAAGAAGAAGAAGCGGAACGCATCTTGTCTGTTTTAAGAAATGCACAAATCGCTGTTCGCCCGACTCGTTGTATTGACGAAGATAGCCTAAGTAATCATTTAGAGAATAAAAAAACCGATATCATTTTGGTACAACAACTACAATCTGAATTGCCATTGTTAACCGTGAATCAATCAGTAAAACGGATAGGCAAGGACATTCCAATTATCTCCTTATTGGATTCTTTAGACAGCGACTCTATTTCAGAAACATATGATGCCGGTATTAATAATTTTTGTACTAACAATATTCATGAACAAATTTGCGCTGAAATTACCAATGTTTTCAATGGTCTGGAAACGAGAAGAAACTTAAGACTGTCTGAGGCGAAATTAAATGATGCTGAAAAACGTTGTGCTTCCTTGTTAGATAGCTCAAAAGATGCCATCGCTTATATTCACGATGGTATGCATGTTTATACAAACAATGCCTATTTAGAGTTTTTCAAATACGATGATGCAGAGGAAATGGAGGTCACACCCTTTTTGAACTTGGTAGCAAAAGACGAAGTTCCAACGACCAAAAAGCTCCTGAGAGACATTGCTGCAAATAAACTTCCTGATGATGACATCAAAATGAAATTAAAAACAGAATCTGGAGAAGTTGTTGATGCTGTTGTTAGTTTAAATGTAGCAACAGTTGACGGTGAGCCCTGTGTCCAATTCTTGGTTCGCCCACCTCAACGTAATTTGGCAGCTGAAAAAGAATTAAGAGACATAAAAAACAAAGACATGTTAACGGGCTTCTTTAATAGAAACTATTTTTCCAAAAATTTAAATGACAAAATAAATGCTGTTAAATCTGGCGCATCAAAGGGTTATTCAGTTTTATTTATACAACTAGACAACGATGTTCAATTGGAGAAAGACTTAGGCAAAGGAAAATTAGATCTACTCATTGCTGATATGGCACCATTTATAAAAGAAACCATTGGTGAAGAACATTTGTATGCTAGGTACGACCATACAATCTTTGCCATAACTATTGAAGACAAAATTGAAAGCTCTTCACAAATCGCCCAACATATGGTTAACAAGTTAACTGAACATTTGTTTTCAGCAGGGGAAAGTACCTTAAATTGCACCATTAGTGTAGGTTTAACTCAAATTATTGAACAAACTGATTCTGGCAATGACATTATCAAAACTTTAGGCAGCGAATTAGACAAAGCTCGCGAAGACAATGGTGCGAAAATTTCCGTATTTGACCCAGCAGAGGAAGAGAAAAAGGCGAGAGCTGCGAATCAAATATGGATAGATTTGATTACTGATGGGATTCAAAACAATCATTTTATTCTACATTATCAACCAGTTATCAGCCTTCATGGCGATGAAACGGAGCACTATGAAACTTTAGTACGTTTGAAATCCAAAGACAAAATCATTATGCCTGGTGAATTCATAGGAGTTGCAAAAAAACATGGACTAATCATAGATATAGACAGAATGGTTATTAAATATGCAATTAGAGCAATCAAAGAATCAGATAAAGATGTCGCATTGTTCGTCAAGATGTCGACCGATACTTTGTCTAATGCATCTTTCCCGACTTGGCTCGCTCAAGAGCTAAAAACACAAGCTGTATCAGGAGAAAAACTAATTTTTGAAACACCAGAAAGTGAATTGGTCAGCCATTCGAAACATGTAAAACCAGTTATTCAAGCAATAAAGGGACTGAACTGTCAGTTTGCCATCGAAAAATTTGGTTCCGGGTTGAATTCTTTTGCATTGTTCAAGCATTACCCTGTAGATTACATAAAAATAGATTCTACATTCATGCAGGATTTTTCAAAAAATGAAGAAAACCAGAAAAAAGTTAAAGACATTATTGACCAAGCACATGCGCAAAATAAATTGGTAGTTTGTGAGTTTATTCAAGATGCAGCCACCATGAGTATCTTGTGGAAATATTCTTCAAATTTCGTACAAGGTAATTTTTTAGCTCCAGCTACCGAGAAAATGACACAAGAATCTTAATCCAAACTATTATATAGTTCATGACATTGAACAAGTTACAATCCTGCTACATCGGCAGATTTGCACCCTCTCCAACAGGACCTTTACATCTAGGATCTCTTCTAGCTGCCATGGCAAGTTATTGTGATGCAATCAGCAACCAGGGAAAATGGTTAGTAAGGATTGAGGATTTAGATCCACCAAGAGAAGTAAAAGGTGCTAGCGAACAAATCTTAACTACATTAAACCAGCTTGGTTTTGAGTTTAATCACAACCCCCTATTCCAAAGCCACAGGCAAAAAAATTATGAAGACGCCATCAACAAGCTAAAGCATTCATCCGCACTCTATTACTGTTGCTGTTCAAGAAACGAGTTAAAAGGCATTAGATTAGAGCAACATAAGTGTAGAAACAAAACTCGGCAACCCTCACAACAACCTCACAGCATCAAACTAAAAGTACCCGATGAAACTCTATCTTTTATGGATAAAATTCAAGGAAATTATAGCAAAAATTTATTAGAAGATTGTGGTGACTTTGTTATCAAAAGAAAGGATGGATTGTATTCGTATCAATTGGCAGTTGTTGTTGATGATGCCTATCAAGGAGTCTCCCATATCGTTCGTGGAACCGATTTAATTGATTCAACTCCTTGGCAAATTTATTTACAATCAATATTGAACATAGATCAACCTATTTATGCACACATACCTATTTTGGTTAATTCGGATAATCAAAAACTCAGCAAACAAACATTTGCCAAGTCTATCGACAATGAAGATCCTTTGTCAATTCTCTTAATTGCTTATAAATATTTAGGCCAACAACCATTTAAAAAAATACCCGCTAATATTCAACAATTTTGGCAGCATGCAATTGAGCATTGGAACATCAACAAAGTTACCAAAGTAAACGAGTTTAAAGTATAATTTGCCCACCTAATATTTATTTATATAACATCATGACAAATTCTACAATTAAATCTATTACTCCAGTGGATGGGCGCTACCAAAGCAAAACAGAGAGCTTACAAGATATCTTCAGTGAATATGGCCTCATTAAAAACCGCTTATTTGTTGAATTGAGGTGGTTAATCAGCCTATCCAATGAAAAAAAAATCACTGAACTGGCTCAACTTTCACAAGAAGATGCCAATTGGTTACTGGCTTTACATGATGATTTTAATGAAGAAGATGCACACCGTGTAAAGGAGATAGAAAGCGTCACCAACCATGATGTCAAAGCAGTTGAATATTTTATCAAAGAAAAACTGGCGCAACATCCTGTTCTATCTAAAGCATCAGAATTTACTCATTTTGCATGCACGTCTGAAGACATCAACAATTTATCGTATGCCTTGATGCTTTCCCAAGGTAGGGACAATGTTATCTTACCTACTTTGTATCAATTAACGGATAGTTTGTCGCAACTTGCTCAAAAATACAAGAGCGTCCCAATGATGTCCAGAACACACGGACAACCAGCAACCCCAACCACTATGGGCAAAGAATTGGCTAATGTGGTTTACCGCTTGCAACGACAAATATATCAGTTAGAAAATGTCAGCATCCTAGGAAAAATAAATGGTGCAGTCGGCAACTACAATGCACATGTTGTGGCTTATCCTGATGTTGATTGGATGACATTGGCAAGGAACTTTGTTGAAGATTTAAATATAGACTTTAACCCTTACACCACACAAATTGAGCCCCATGATTATATTGCAGAGATGTTTCATGCATTGATACGTACCAATGTTATTTTAATTGATTTATGCCGCGACATTTGGGGTTATATTTCTCTGAGTTTTTTCAAACAAAAAGTAGTTGCGGGTGAAGTTGGGTCCTCAACCATGCCTCACAAGGTCAATCCAATAGATTTTGAAAATGCAGAAGGTAACCTAGGACTGGCCAATGCCATGTTTCAGCATTTGGCTGAAAAATTACCTATTTCGCGCTTCCAAAGAGATCTAACAGACTCAACTGTATTGCGTTCAATGGGCACTGCTTTTGGACACTGTATAATCGCTTGGTCATCACTGGCCAAAGGTTTAGGTAAACTTGAAATAAATGAGCAAAATATGCTAGATGATTTAGATAAAAACTGGTCATTACTGGCAGAACCCATTCAGACTGTGATGCGCAGATACGGTGTTGAAAATGCCTATGAAAAATTGAAAGAACTGACCCGCGGAGCCGACATGAACCAGCAGATTATTCAAGATTTCATCAAAACCTTGGATATTCCAGAAGATGCAAAAGCGCAACTTCTGACACTAACACCTGCAAACTACATCGGATATGCTGTTGAACAAACTGAACTTATTTAAAAATTCCGAAATTACTCAGGAACAATTTTTAGAAGAATATTGGCATAAAAAACCTTTATTAATCAGGAATGCAGTAGCACACAGTGATTTGTCAATTTTACCCAACAAAGTGCAAATACAGCACTTAAGTTGTGATGAAAACATTCAATCTAGAATTGTTTTTAAGAATTCAGAAAATCAATACGATGTTGAATACGGGCCGTTTATTGAGAATGACTTTGATGAGCTTGATCAAGACTGCTGGAATTTATTGGTTTCTGATATAGATAAATGGCAACCAAAGACTCGTGAAATATTAAACTATTTTAACTTTATCCGAAATTGGATATTTGATGACATCATGGTAAGTTGCGGATCAAATGGCGGAACAGTAGGGCCACACACCGATCACTATGATGTATTTTTAATACAAGTGCACGGGCAGAGGCAATGGGATTTCACCCTTGACAAAATATTCAATCCAGATTTGATGCCTGAACAAGCTTTAAAATTAATGTCACAATTCAAAGCAGAAGAATCTCATCTCCTCAACCCAGGTGATGTATTGTATTTGCCACCAGAAGTGGGGCATTATGGCATTGCTACAAGTGATGATTGCGTGACTTGCTCAATTGGCATGAGAACACCGTCGCAATCTGAGCTATTAACTTCTTTCGTTGACCATATTGCACAAAACATTTCTGACAACCACCGTTTTGAAGAACCGCAATTCAATTCACAACCCAATATTGGAGAAATTACTCAAAAAGATATCTCCAATATTTTCAATATACTGGAAGAAAAACTAAAACCAAACTCCAATTCAATTACAGAATGGTTTGGCAAATACATCACAGAATACCGCAGCCTGTTTTTTGAGTTTAATCAATACAAAAATTTCGATGAGCTTGATACTAAACAAGATTTAACCTTAAGCCCGTTCAGCAAATCTAGCTACATCAAAAATCAAGAACTTGCACAGTTATTTGTTAACGGCCAGGCTTATATGTCCAGTCTTAGTTTTGCACAACTTATTTGTGACAAAAAGAAAATACCCCGATCCATATTCACAAAATTGGACAAAGGTGACTCATCTATCTTAAAAGAATTATTTGAAAATGGCTCTTTACTCCAAGCACAGGAATAAACTATTTTGTTTGGCCCTTGGGATATCTTTTACATTTGTCATCTATAGTTAACCAATCCACTTGGCTTTCGGTATAAATGTGATAAGTCGGTTGAACAAGATTGGGGTTATCCAGAGTAGCTATGGACAAGGTAAAATAGTCAGGGTGACGTGTATCACGAAACGTTAAGCTTGAACCACATGTATCACAAAATCCACGCCTAACGTATTCAGAAGACTCAAACTCTTTTGGCTTGTGTGTTTCCCATTTTACTTGTTCTTGTTTAAAGTCCATCCAACAAACAGTTACTGCACCCGCACTTATCTGGCACATGCGGCAATGGCAGTATTCTGCGGCAAAAGGCATGGTTGTTGTTCGATATCTATTCTTGCCACAAAGACAACCACCTTGTAATTGAGTTTTGTTATTCATTATTTCTTTATTCATACAAGTTTCCTTAAATATGCCTATGTTTTAAATAATATTAGCGTATTTACAAGATAAGTTCATTAAAATTTATTACAATAATCTAAACCTTACAGATTTGATCTACACATGAGAGCATATCTCAATAAAAAACCATTTGAAATAATTTCTGGCGAAAGCATTTTAGATTTTTCTCGCAGAAATCATGTTTCAATACCCACTTTATGCGATGCACCACAATTAGAAGCTTTTGGTTCTTGCCGAGTTTGCAGTGTCGATGTTGCACTTGAAGAAAATGGCACAACCAAAGCTCTTGCATCGTGTCACACACCCGTCACCGAAGGCATGTATATTTTTACCGAAAGTGACAATATCCAAAAATTGCGCAAGAACATTATAGAACTGGTATTAACCGATCATCCTTTGGAGTGCTTAACTTGCGAAGTAAATAACAATTGTGAATTACAATCGGTAGCAGCTCAAGTGGGCATTAGCGATGTGCGTTATCCAAAGGGCGACAATCACCGCCATTATGAAAAAGATTTAACTCATCCTTATATGACTTCGGAATTGTCCAAATGTATCAACTGTTATCGCTGTGTGCGTGCTTGCGATGAAGTACAAGGACAGTTTGTGTTAAATATGCATGGCCGTGGTTTTGATAGCCACATTATCATGGGCGATGAACAATCATTTATGGATTCTGATTGTGTCAGTTGTGGTGCATGTGCGCAAGCCTGCCCTACTTCGGCTATTTCTGATATTTTTCAATCCAAATCAGTTCAAGCCACGCAAAAAACTCAAACCATTTGTACCTATTGTGGTGTTGGTTGCAATCTAGA